>JAHEHQ010000220.1 GCA_024644505.1 Gammaproteobacteria bacterium | reverse complement strand
CACACTAGGGTATGGCAATATGGAACCGATACAGTTTACCGCTGGCGAAAATGAACTCACCGGATAATCTCGTAAAACGCATCGAGGCCATCGTGGAACGCCTGGAAGGGCTTTTTACCCGTAAAAGGGAGGAGCCGGACTGGAACCACATTGCCTATCGATGGCGCAGCGGCTCGGGACTGCAGCCGGTGCCACACCCGCATCGGATCGAACTGGGTGATCTGCTGTGCATGGACCGGCAGAAAGCCGAGATCAACAGAAACACGCGACAGTTTGTCCATGGGCACAGCGCCAACAACGTGCTGCTATGGGGCTCCCGGGGCACCGGCAAATCCTCCCTGATAAAGGCCATCCTCACCGAATACGCCGATCGCGGACTGCGTCTCATCGAGGTGGAAAAGGAGGATCTGATCGACCTCTCCGATATTGTCGAGCAGCTGTTTGAACGCCCGGAACGCTTCGTCCTGTTCTGCGACGACCTCTCCTTCGAGGCCGATGACGCCAGCTACAAGTCGCTCAAGGCAGTGCTGGACGGCTCCATCGCAGCGCCTCCGGAAAACGTTTTGATCTATGCCACCTCCAACCGCCGCCATTTGCTGCCTGAATACAGAGAGGAAAACCTGGACACCCGGGTGGTGAAGGGTGAGATACACCATGGTGAAGGGGTCGAAGAGAAGATTTCCCTGTCCGAGCGTTTCGGTCTGTGGCTCTCCTTTTACCCCTACAGCCAGGAAGAGTATCTGCAAATCACCGACCACTGGCTGGCAAAGCTGGGCGTCCAGACCACCGCGGACGGGGACATCAGGACCGGCGCCCTGCAGTGGGCCCTCAAACGGGGGTCCCGAAGCGGCCGGGTGGCCTGGCAGTTTGCACGGGATCAGGCGGGCAGAATGCACATGGAGGCCGACTGACCGGGAATCTACCCCACACCCAGTGCAGTGAACTCGAACCGGCGGCCGTCGAAAAGCCCCCTGTCGCTCAGCTTCAGCTCCGGAATGACCAGCAGCGCCATAAAGGAAAGGGTCATGAAGGGTGCGGACAGGGTGGACCCGAGCGCCTTGGCCCCGCGATCCAGACCGGCATAGGTGTCGCCCACCCAGTCCCCGTCTGCGTCGCTCATGATACCCGCGACAGGCAGGGGCAGAATATCCAGCCTGTCCCCGTCCACCACTGCAATTCCGCCCCTTTCGTCGATGATGGCGTTGACCGCACGGCATATTGACGCCAGATCCGCCCCCAGGGCAATGATGTTGTGGGAATCGTGGGCCACGCTGGAGGCGATGGCGCCCCGCCTGAGCCCGAAGCCCTGAATGAAACCCAACGCGGGTGCCACCGGCTGGTAGCGGTTGACGACACACACCGGCAATATGTCCCGCGCGGTGTCCGGGACGATCACGCCATTTTCTTCACGGGGTGAAAGCAGGCGCTCCCGGGTGACCAGGGACCCGTCTTCCACCCCGATAACCCGTATCCTGTCCACCGCGGCATCCACCCGAAGGTCATCTTCGGTAATCCTGCGGGCATTGAACAGGTTGACCGGCTCCGCCTGAATGGGACCCAGCAGGGTTTGGCCGTTCTCCGAGACCAGTTCTCCGGACAACCACACCCGGGTCGGCCGAAAGCTTTCAAGATCGGCCAGTTCCACGGCGTCCATGACATCCCCGGGTTGAAGCCTGCCCAGCGGCAATCGGTAGTGGTCGATCGGGTTGATGCAGGCACAGCGCAGGACATCGAACACCGAGTGCCCTTTTTTTACCGCCCGGGCGGCCATCCCGTTGATATGCCCGTGCAGCAGGTCATCCGGGTGCTTGTCGTCGCTGCAGAGCATCACCCGGTTGTTGGCTTCCGAGATCAGGGGATGCAGCGTATCGAAATTTCTGGCCGCGGACCCCTCGCGAATCAACACCGACATGCCTGCCGCGATTTTGTCCCGCGCCTCTTCCAGGGAAACACACTCATGGTCTGTGGTGATACCCGCACTCACATAGGCCGTTGCCTTGTCCCCCTTGAGTCCGGGCGCATGGCCGTCCACCGGATAGCCGAGCCGGGTCGCCAGCTCGATTTTGTCCATGACCGCCTTGTCCCGGGCCAGTACCCCGGGAAAATTCATCATCTCGGAAAGACAGCACACCTCCGGCTCGTTCAGCAGATTCCGGATTTCGTCCAGACCCAGATTTTTCCCGGCAGTTTCGAAGGGTGTGGCCGGGACGCAGGAGGGTGCACCGAAAAAGGCGTGAAAAGGGGTCTGCCGGGCATTGCGGAGCATAAATCTCACCCCTTCCACCCCCAGCACGTTGGCGATCTCATGGGGGTCGGAGACCACCGCAATGGTACCCTGTCGCAGCGCAATGCGACCGAACTCCGCCGGCGGCAGCATGGCGCTTTCGATATGGACGTGGGCATCGATGAAACCGGGAACCAGATAGCCCAATCCCCCCCGCTCCGCACCGGTCTCCCGGATTCCGACAATATACCCTTGTTCCCAGGCCACTTCGGCCCGGAATATCCGTTCGTCGGGGAGCGAGACGTAGTTGACCTGCCGCATTCCGCTTCGAGTTTGCTTCATATAGGGTTTCCCGGTCGGGTTGGACAAACCTTGATTCTCGGCGTCGTGGGGATTATAACAACCCGTCCCCGGTGGTTCAGGTACTGCTGTGGTAAGTGGACAGCCAACCCGCCCAAGCAAGGGACGCCGTAAATACTTCCCTTAAGGCTTGATGGCGTCATCCCTGCCGCCAACACCCGTGCCTGGACCGATCGGCTGTCCAATGTCACTCCCGGTAATAACTTGTTGGAATAAATTAATTGTGAGGCCCGCCATGACTTCCAGGATGTACTCTACTCTCCTATCAGCGTTGCTTGTCCTGACCTGCCTGATCATCGCCCCTGCCGCGCTGGCCGCCGACAAGGGGCTGACCTTCGGCATGCTGCTGGTGGGGCCTTATAACGACCACGGTTGGAGCCAGGCCCATTACGAGGGCGGGCGCTACGTGGAGGAGAAGATCCCGGGTTCCAGGATGATCTACATCGACAAGGTCAATCCGGCAGACCGTCCCGGCATCACCATCCCGTTGCTCGTCGAGGATCTCGTCGACAAGGGTGCCAAGTTGATCGTCGCTAACTCCGATGACATGAAGGACGGCATCCGTGAAGCCGCCGCCCAGTTTCCGGACGTCAAGTTCGTCCACGTCTCCGGTGATGACGTCCTGACCGGCAAGGCACCGAAAAATCTCAGCAACCTGATGGGGCGCATGGAGTACGGCAAGATGATGGCCGGTTTCGTGGCGGGTCTTACCAGCCGGACCGGCAAGATCGCCTACCTCGGCCCCCTGATCAACGAAGAAACGAGGCGCCTGGCGGTCTCCAGCTATCTGGGTGCACATCACGCCTGGACCCAGGTGCGGGGAAGACCGGCCGAGGAGCTGAAATTCAAGGTGTCCTGGATTGGATTCTGGTTCAACATCCCGGGCGTCACCGCGGATCCCACACAGGTGGTCCAGAATTTTCTGGATACCGGGCATGACGTGGTGCTCTCGGGTATAGACACCACCGAAGCCCTGATAGTGGCCGGTCAGAAACGCCGGGAGGGCAAAGAGGTCTATGCGGTTCCCTACGACTATGTGGGAAGCTGTGATGGCGCGCCCGATGCCTGTCTCGGCGTTCCCTATTACAACTGGGGTCCTGACTACACAAGGCTGGTCCGCTCCGTCATGGATAACAACTGGAAACAGGCCTGGATCTGGAGCGGCCCGGACTGGGAAGACATCAACGACAAGGACACCAGCGCCATCGGATTTCTCCCGGGTACCGCCCTCAAAGGGGAAGATCGGGTCAAGCTGGACGCCTTCATTGATGATCTGGGCAGTAAGAAGACTCAGCCCTTTACCGGCCCGCTCAATTACCAGGACGGATCGGTGTTTCTGAAAACCGGCGAAACAGCCACCGACGAGCAGATCTGGTATCTCAAACAGCTCCTGAAGGGTATGGAGGGAGCCAGCAACTAGTAACTTTCTTCATGCAAGTCGAACTCCAGCAGATCCACAAACGCTTTGGCAAGAACCATGCCTTGAAGGGTGTGGACCTCAAGGTGGAGGCCGGCACCATTCACGGTCTGGTCGGGGAGAACGGTGCCGGCAAGAGCACCCTGATGAAGATTCTCACGGGGTATCTGAGCCGGACCGGGGGCCGGGTATTTCTGGACGGGCGGGAAATGGCGGAGGCGGACCCGGCAAGCGCCGCCAGGGCGGGGATCGGCATGCTCTATCAGGAGCCCCAGGATTTTCCGCCCCTGACCGTTCTGGAGAATTTCATGGTTGGGCGGGATGCCGAACCGGACGCCGACCGGGACAGGCAGCGACGGCGCCTCAATGATCTGGCAGACGAACTGCAATTCCAGCTCGATCCCAACCAGAAACTGGAAAAACTGACCGTTGGCGAACGTCAGCAGCTGGAACTGCTGCGATTGCTGGGGCGTGGCGTTCGGGTTCTTATCCTGGACGAACCCACCACCGGAATATCCGACCGCCAGAAGGCGCGACTCTTCACGGCGCTGCACCAGATCCGGGATCAGGGCCGCACCATTCTGCTCGTCTCTCACAAACTGGAAGATGTGGTGGCACTTTGCGACCGGGTCACCGTCCTTCGCCACGGCATGGTAACCGGGGAGGCACAGGCGCCCTTCCAAGTCCCCCGGCTGTTGGAAATGATGTTCGATGAACCGCCGAAATCGGGTACAAGACCGGAGGTCGTGGACCGGGGTGAACCCCTGCTTTCTTTCGACCGGGTCAGCGCCGACGGCGAGCGAACAGGCCTCAGCGACTGCAGCCTGACCATCCATCGAAAAGAAGTGGTGGGACTCGCCGGGCTCTCCGGCAGCGGCCAGGGGCTGTTTCTGAGGCTCGCCGCCGGTCTGGGCAGGCC
>JAHEHQ010000219.1 GCA_024644505.1 Gammaproteobacteria bacterium | reverse complement strand
CGGCTTCCATGACCTGGATATCCGGGTGCAATCCCCTCAGAATCCGCGTATTCGCCGGATGCTTGTCCAGGGCAACCAGGTTCGTGTATCCGGCCGACTTAAGGTGAACGATAAGATTCTGTCCGACCAGGCCCGCCGCACCGGTAATAAGTATTTTGTCTTTCTTGTTCATCCTGGTAGATTCGTGCGCTTTCGGGCTGTCAGAGCCGGAGCGAATGATAAGCCCGATCTTCTCCCGGGGAAAGGACGCTGTCGTCGGCTATGCGCTTGCTTTAACATTCCCGCACCCGGAACCATGCCCCAATCGAGATGAGACTGGAAGCACTCAACCCCAAGCGACTGTTCTTCATCACCCTGTGGACCACCCTGGGGATAAGATTCCTGCTGGCTGCCAGTATCCCGGTCACGGGGGACGAGGCCTATTTCTTCCTTTGGGGACGCCACCCGGCCCTGGGCTATTACGATCACCCGCCGATGACCGGCCTGATGCTGGCGGCCCTGCTCTCTGTGGGCGACGCGCTCTGGTGGCTGCGACTCCCCTCGGTGCTGTTGAGCAGCTTCATCGGGCTGGGAATCGTCTACCTGATAAAGGACCGCGACGAGGAACTGGCCTGGCTGACCGGCGCACTCTACCTGATAGTCCCGATCAGCGCCCTCAATGTTCTGATAACCACCGATACCCCGGTTATCCTGTTCTGTTTCCTGACGGTCGCCGCGTTCGATCTGGGAGTGCGCAGGGAACGCACTGGCTGGTATCTGCTGGCAGGCCTGTTTCTCGGTCTCGCCATGTTGTCGAAGTATTTCGCCGGACTTCTCGCCGTGGCCCTGGCCGCCTACCCGCTGGTCGCGGAAAACCGCCGGAGGGTTTTTACCGGCCTGTTGCTGGTGGTGCTGGTTTCCGCGGCCCTGTTCGGGATCAACATCTACTGGAACTACAACCACTGCCTGGACAACTTCCTGTTCAATTTCATCAACCGCAATCAGGGGGGCGTACCCTGGTACACGCCCTTGCTGTATCTGCTCACCCTGGTCCTGGTGGTTACCCCGGCGGTTGCCTGGATGCTATTGAAACAGAACGGGAAAGGCCCCCGGTTCCAGCCCCAGACCCGCCTGCTGCTGGTACTGAACCTGGTGCCTTACGGCCTGCTCGGCCTGCTTTCCTTTGTGAAGGTCATCGGTCTGCACTGGCTGATGGGTTTCTATGTCTTTACTATCATGCTGCTGGCCATGATTCGTGGCGAAGCCGCACTGCGTTTCGCCTGGCGCTCCAACCTCTGGCTCACCATAGGTCTGCTGCTTCCTCTGTTGATCGCCCTCGTTACGCCCTTGCACCTGCTGCCCCTGAGTGCCGAACAGTACAAGGCGATCGTCGACGCCACCCGGAGCGACTGGATCTGGGAAGCGATAGAGCCCCACGCCAGGGACAAGGAACTGTTCACCCACAGCTATGCGGCGTCCTCGGAACTGGCGTACCAGGCCAGGCACCCGGTGGGAGTGTTTGGGCAGGGTTCGTTTCACGCCCGCGAAGACGACAGGCACACCCACTTCGACAAACTGGATGGGAAAGACTTCCTGATATTCCTCAATGACTACCGTGAACCGGAGACCTATCAGCCCTACTTTGACGCTATTGAATACCGCAGCATCGACGTAAGGGGTTCGAAATTCGATATCGTCATCGGCACCGGCTTCCGCTACCCGGCCTATCGGGAGGGCGTGTTGAAACGCATCAATGAACGTTTCTATCAGATACCGGAGGGCTGGCCGGTCGGCGCCTGCCACTTCAAGGAGCGGTATGGTTTTTAAGGGCCAAGGGCCAAGGGCCAAGGGCCAAGGGCCAAGGGCCAAGGGATGCTAATTGGTACCTATACAGTGTTGCAAGAAAAACCTATGCAGCCTCTCCTACCAGTTTCCAGCCAATGAGCACCAAACCCGAGTGCCTCCTCTTCCTTGGCCCTCGGCCCTTGGCCCTTATTCCTTCCCTCAGCCCTCGGCCCTCGGCCCTTTCTTTATGATGTCCTGCTCCCCCCGCCTGATATCCCAGGGATCGACTGACAGATCACTGTAGAGCTTGAGCTTGGGATGTTCCCGGCTCATGGCCTCGTGCATCCGGTGGGCGACGATGCGCAGGGTCGGGTGGACCGTGGAACCGGACCGCAGTTCGGTCACATAGACCATCTCCGGCAGATCGTAGACCACTTCGCAGGCAACCTTCATCCCCAGGGGCAGATAGTGCTGCCTGTCCACGGCGGAAAGCCCGTTTTGCGTCAGTGCATTGATGCGGTCGAGCTGCGCGGCGATCAGCGCATCCGCCCTTGAACGCAGCGTCTCCGGAAGCTGTGCCAGGTACCATTCATGAAATCCCAGCTTTTCCGTCAGAAGGGGGATCCGGCACAACCCGTTTCGGTGGCGCTGCAGATCCCTGAACGAACCGTAGTCCAGGTTGAACCGGCATCTGTAGCGACCGTATCGGGACAGCAGCCTGGGCAGGTTGGTCCTTTCGGGCCGTTCATTGATCAGGGGGAGAGCCTCAGCTTCCAGCAATGGATTGTCGACGCCGCATTCGCAGGCAAACTCCGGCGCACTGCCTTCGGATGCCAGGTCACTGTAGTTCATGGCAAAACCATGACGCTGCAGGTATCCCTCCCGCTCCGGGTTGAGCGCATGACCGAAACTGCTGGGGTACTTTGCCTTCAGGAGATCCAGCGTCGAATTTGCGATATCCCGGACCTCCCGGAGGGGATGATGGCGCAGCAGCGTCAGCTTGTCGTAGGCCTGGCGCAGGTTGGTGCTCCAGGAAAGCTGGGTGGTGATTCCGGCGGGCAGGAAACCCCGCAGGATATCGAAGGCACGGGCATTGACAGCCTTCTCCCAGACCGCGGCATTTTGTCCTTCCTGCAGCGGGTGATGCGCCTTCAGGTGCTCCACCAGTTCGCCGGTGGAGCCGGTGTAGAACCCCAGCCAATCGTCGAGTATTGACCGGGTCTCGTCGTTGCCTGCCGGATCCAGAATTTCCTGTTTCGAGAAATCGATATACCGGGTTGAGGTCTCCTGCCCGGAGTAAAGCGGATTGTCCTGTATGGCCTTGGTGGCAAGAATGGACAGTCCCTCGATGAAGATGGTGGTGGTTCCGCAATCGCCGATGGAGGCGTGACCGTAGCCCACATAATAGCTCTCCATGAACTTTGCCGATCCCCGCTCCCTGACCTTTTCCACATGGTTCTCCACACTCTCCGCGGAGCGGCTGTAGAGGGCCTGGAGCATGGCGCTGGCTTCCGGCTCGAATTCGTCGTGAATGAATATTTTTGTCATGATGGTTACGGGACTCGCCCGTCAGTTGGGTGATTTCGACTCCCTCAGCCTGTCCCTGCCGCGGTAGGCCAGAAACATCAGCACCGCCCCCGCCAACAGCATCGGAAGGGTGAGCAGCTGTCCCATGGTCAACCAGCCGGAGGCGAGGTAGCCGATGTGGGCGTCCGGCATGCGCAGTAGCTCGACGGCGAATCGAAACAGACCGTAACACAGCAGGAACAGGCCGGATATCGCCATCGTGGGCCGGGGCCTGGCCGAGTAGATCCACAGGATCAGGAACAGCCCCAGACCCTCCAGGCCGGCCTCGTACAGCTGGGTCGGGTGCAGCGGGGGCGTATATTCCACACCGGGGGGCAGTGAAAGCTTGTCATGGCACAGAGAGACGAAGCGCTCGCATGAGACCTGCATGGCCCAGGGAACCGAAGCCGGTCCTCCCCAGAGTTCACCATTGATGAAATTGCCGATGCGGCCCGCTCCCAGTCCGACGGTGGCCAGCGGCGCGATAAAGTCGGTCACCTCGAAGAAGCGCTTCTGAAAACGCCTCCCGTAGAACCACATGGCAACCAGCACCCCGATCAAACCGCCGTGGAAGGACATGCCGCCCTCCCAGATCCGCACCAGGGACCAGGGATCGGACACCAGGCCGGAACTGCCGTAGAAAGCCACATAGCCCAGTCGCCCGCCCAGCATTACGCCCAGCA
Source organism: Gammaproteobacteria bacterium (assembly GCA_024644505.1). Classification (GTDB taxonomy): domain Bacteria; phylum Pseudomonadota; class Gammaproteobacteria; order Chromatiales; family Chromatiaceae; genus JAHEHQ01. The sequence continues at coordinate 918 of JAHEHQ010000219.1, read as the reverse complement.
CCAGGTAAAAGACCAGATCGTCCACCTGACGAAAGCTCCAACCCGATCCGGGCCGGGCCGCACGGACCCGCCCCAGCCACCAGCCACCCAGAAAACCGGCCAGATAGGCCAGTCCATACCAGTGGATGCTGAGCGGGCCGATGGAAAGTGCCACCGGATCTATGGTTGGATAGGTCAACATGAGGCGCTATCTTAGAGCCCTGCCCCCAATAAATCATCAGGAGATTAGGGATGAAACGATCCATCCTCTTCACAGCCCTGCTGCTGTCCCTGAATGCCGACGCCGGCCAAGTGGATATCATTGCAGCGGAAAGTGTCCAGACCTCCCCGGGTGTCTACCGTTTCGATGTGACGCTGCGGCACGCGGACACCGGTTGGGACCACTATGCGGATGGCTGGGAGGTCCTGACCATCGGGGGGAAATCCCTTGGCGAGCGGATTCTGTACCACCCCCATGTGGACGAACAACCCTTCACCCGCTCCCTGTCCGGCGTGCGCATCCCCCCGGGGGAAACCGAAGTGGTCATAAGAGCCCGGGACAAGGTGCACGGTTACACCCGAAAACAATTCCCGCTGGGCTCAAAGGATTAACCATTTTCAGACCAGGGGAAATAACGAAATAAATTCCTTTTCTTTCGCCCTGCATCGGTGTCAAAATAGGAACCGGAATCCACTATTCCCCGGCACATCTATCCTAATGCAAGGGAAAAAAGTTCCAACCCCCCATTGAAAATGGGACGGCGCCTCGCCCACAAACCCGCGAGGTGACCGGGTATTCTTAGGCATTAAAAAACTGTTCAAGAAACCCCGTCGGCTGCCGTTAGGTAAAACGTGATACATATTCACCACGGATAGAACAGGTTGAATGGCATGAGTACGATGAATCCCCAAAACCTCGGGTCACTCGGACAGCGCATG
>JAHEHQ010000218.1 GCA_024644505.1 Gammaproteobacteria bacterium | reverse complement strand
TTCCGGACGGGCACTACCTAACTTTCCGGTTTTCGGCCGGCCAGTTCGGAAATAATGGTCGTGACGTAGTTATCGACCTCTTCGAGAATTTTTTTACGTCTCTGCTCTGCCTCAGGCGTACCGCCAATCTCGCCCCGCTGTTCCTTGAGCAGGCTGTTCAACCGAAGGGAATAATCCGTTTCATGGTGGTCATGCAGGGCATGCAGGGTCTCCTGATAGGCATCATCATAATGTTTCAGTTTGCAGTAAACGCCTGCGAGACGCAGGTGTGAGGCGAATCGCTGTTTTTCCTCCGGGCTGAGATCATGGGATGCAAGGGCGTAGCGTTCCAGTGCATCGTAATAGTCCCCGACTTTGAAAAAGACATCCCCATGGGAGAACAGTTTTTCGTTGCACAACCGGATAAGCTCCGATATCTGGTTTACGTACACTACACTCTTTTCATTTCGGCTTTTTGCCCGCTGCAGCCACTCCCTGGCCTCTGCGTACTCCTTCAGTCGCATGAACTCACGACCTATGACATAGGCGCTTTGCACGTATTTCTTATTGCGGTTCTCGAAGTTGGAAATCAGTATATCGATGCTTTTTCTGTGATCTTTCCTTTCCTGTGCAGACAAAAGATCGTCAATGACCTGCTCATACCTGCTATAGACCCCGGACAGATTTCTCAGTGCGTCCCCCGCAGTCTTACGAAGGTTTTCCTCAGCGCTTTCATCATTTATCACATCGACAAGTATAAGCAGCGCACCGGGATCCTTCACTTGCCCCAGAGCCTGCGCCGCTTCGCACTTCTGTGCCTCATTACGGGTTTCGACCAGATACTTGATACAGAAAGTCATCATGTTGCCGATGCTGTCCTGTTTGTGCCCCCATCTCGTCAATGCCGTAATGATGAGGACTGAAATCGCAACGAGACCGGCAATGAAGATCAAAATCATGAACAGGGGCGATTCAGCAGCTCCGTCAGAACTGGCGAGCGCGTCGATGGAAGCCAGCCAGAGGGCCGGAATCAAAAACAAGAACAATTGTTGTCTGATGAGTGATCTTCCGCTTGGTCGAGATCTTTTCATTTTCCCACCTGAGAAGGTTGAAGTGAATCGACTGCAGGGTATTCGGAGCCTGTCAACAGGCCCCAGGAAAATTCTATTGGGAATTCGGCAATAAGCCAACCGCATCGCAATTGGCAGGTAGGACAAGAAAAAGCCACTACCATCCAAAAAGGCCGGTAGTGGCGTTCAGTGGACCGGAACTGTTTGGCTACTTGCCGCTCAACAGCGCCTTGGCCTGCTTTGGCCAGTCCGATGGGTCATATTTCCGGTATTTTGGGCCTTCTTCATCCAGGAGGGCCCGGAGATCGGAAGGTTTCATGGATGCCAGTGCGGTATAACTGTCTACGCCCTTCCCCTTGAGCAGCCTGGCCAGGGCCGGACCAATTCCGGAGATGGACGTCAGATCGTCCGCCGATGATTTGGCTGCTTTGGCTGGGGCTGGCCTGGAAACCTTGGCCTGTTTGGGCGCCGCCGCAGCCTTCTGGGTCTTTGCGGGTGCCGGTGCCTTTGCCGGGGTTGCCGAAACGGCTTTCACCTGCTTGGGACCCGGAGCGCCAATGCGGGCCTTGACGTAGGAACCGGGGGCATCCTCCAGCGCCTTGAACTTGCCACTGCCGGGAATACGGGCATCAACCTTTGTCGAGGAAAGGGACACGATCCAGTTCTGCCACTCTGGCCACCAGGACCCGGGATGCCTTTCCGCCCCCGCTGCCCAAAGATCCGGATCTTCCGGAAGGCCGTCGGTTATCCGGTAATCATACTTCCCGCCCTCAGGCGGATTGATTACGCCGGCGATATGACCGGAGCCACCCAGGATGAAGCGTACATCACCGGAAAAGAGCTGCGCACCGTTATAGGTGGATTTCCAGGGTGCTATGTGATCCTCGACCGTGGAGGCGAAACATGCCGGAATGTCTATCGTGGAGACATCGATGTCAACACCATCCACGGTAATCGCACCGGGTTTGCAAAGCTTGTTTTCCAGGTACATGTTGCGAAGATACCAGCTGTGCATCTTGGCCGGCATGCGGGTTGAATCCGAGTTCCAGTACAACAAATCGAAGGGGCGCGGATCATTACCCAGCAGGTAGTTGTTGATGTAGAAGGACCAGATCAGGTCGTTGGCTCGCATCAGGTTGAACGCGCCGGCCATGGAACTGCCTTCAAGATACCCGTCCTTTTCCATCTTGCTCTCGAGCGACGTAATCTGCTCGGTATCGATGAACACGCCCAGTTCCCCGGGGTCGGTGAAATCCAGCATGGTGGTAAAGAAGGTGGCACTCTGGATTCTGTTGTCACCCTTGTTTTTCATGTATGCCAGGGTGGTGGTCAACAGGGTCCCGCCGATACAGTAGCCGACGGCATTGATCTCTTTTTCGCCGGTTATCTGCTCCACCACGTCTACAGCGGTGAGTACGCCCTCCTTCATATAGTCTTCGAAGGCGGTTTCACGGAAACTCTCGTCCGGGTTGACCCAGGAGATAACGAAAACGGTATGCCCCTGTTCCACGAACCATCTGAGCAGGGAGTTCTTGGGCTGCAGGTCCATGATGTAGAACTTGTTGATCCAGGGCGGCACCACCAGCAGCGGCCGTTTCAACACCTTTGAGGTGGTCGGGGTGTATTGGATCAACTGGAACATACGGTTCTGGAAAACCACTTTGCCGGGCGTAACCGCGACGTTTTTGCCCAGCTCGAATGCCTCTGAATCAGTCATTCTGATCTGCAGCTGACCCTTGCCGCGTTCCAGGTCTTCCAGCATGTTCTTCAGGCCATGAACGATACTGCCACCCTTCGTCTCGAGGATCTTCTCGATCACAGCCGGGTTGGTGGCTGCGAAGTTTGTCGGCGACATGGCGTCGATATAGCGCTCGGTGAAGAACTCCACTTTCTTGGCGGTTTGTTCATCGAGGCCATCCAGATCGGATACCAGTCCGCGCATCCATTGGGATGCCAGCAGATAGGACTGTTTGATGGCATTGAAAACGGGTTTTTCCGTCCAGTCTTCGTGGTGGAACCGGCGGTCGCCTTTCTGTTCCCGGATGACGGGTTCAGATTCGATGCCAAGCAGGCCCATGACGCTGCGTTGATAAAGATCCGCGGCGTTCTGCATATAAGCCATGTTGGCTTCCAGAAGTTTCTGTGGATTGTCGCCCAATGCCGCAAGCCATTCCTTGTAGGCCGAAGACAGATTGAATGGATCCAGTTCCATGTCTTCGTATGACTTGGTGAAATCGGCCATTACCTCTTCTACGCGCTTGAAGTTTTTTTGCAATCCCTCTGCAAGGGATGCGAAGCCGAGGGTGTTGATATCTTCGGATGTTGGTTCGCTCATAGCCAGCTCGTCTCTGTTAGCTGAATGAGAGACAACGCGGCGCAGCCGCCACGTCGTCTCCAGGATGGTGGATCAGGAAATCAGGCTGCTAACTTCAAACCCCAATCATAAGGGAGCAGCCTGATTGAGTGAAGGGTTGACCCTCAGCTCAGTTTACTGATCGCTTCCTTGATTTCCTTCAGGTTTTCAGAGACACGCTGATTGACCAGCTGGCTGATCTCGTCCTGGTTCTTCTTGACCAGTTCGCTGAGCTCGGCTGAATTGGCAAGCGCCTTCTCGAAAGCCGCCTGGACCAGTTCCGCCTGCTTCTCGGCCAGGACCTTGGGGCTTGATGAGCCGGCCAGATCGCCGGCAGCCTCGGTGGCGTCGGAGATGGCCTGCTGAAGCATTTCACCCTGCTGTCTCAGAAGCTCCTGGGTTCCCTGAAAAGCAGCCTGATTCGCGGCGACGAGGGCCTCGACATTCTTTTTCTGGGATTCGATCAGTGCCGAGGTATCCAGGTTGGGGATCTGGTAGGAACTGAAACCGTTCTGAATCTGCTGGAAGAACGCCTGCGGATCGTAGTTTTTGAAAACGCTGGAGAAATCGAAAGGATTGTTGCTCATGATAGTTACCTTCTGTCGCTGGTTAAGGAATTGCTGCAGTGCACAATATGGGGGGATTATTCTCCTTTATCAAGCCTGAGTCAAGATTTTATTGTGCAGCGCACAAAAACGCGCATTTTCACGTACCGCTTCGGGGGTGGCTATGGAAAAGAAAGAGGTTTTCCCGATTTGGAACAACAGATTCAAGGGCATACATAAACTCACAAACACCCCGGCGTACCCGGTGTTTCCGGAAAGCCCCTTATTCTGTGGTTTGGGAAACCACAGAATAAGGCGTCAGGCGGCGCTGTTGGATGCGCTGGGGTGGGTTTCCACGAAGTGCTTGAGTGTGAGCTTCAGGACGAGTGCGTGCTGCTTATCGCCCTTTTTTTCAGCCATCTCAATGTCTTCCAGTATGATTCGCCGTATTTTCGGAACCCCTGTCTCCTCATGGATCAGGTAGTTTCCCAACTCCGCGGCCACGATACTGGGAATGTGCTCGTGTTCGGCTATGGCCTCCACCTCTTCCTCGGTGAGCTCACACAACCCCAGGCAATCTTCATATGTCAGCATGTTACCTACCTCCCTTATATGGTAAATCTAGTGTGGCATCTGATTGGAGACAATGACCTCAGTCACTCCGTCTCCAGTTTCATCGACCTGAATCACCGGGTTAGGGGGAATGGCGCTTACATAAGCCCGATTAAGCGTCATCCCGGCGCAGGCCGGGATCCAGAGCCTCCATTGGTGGCTGTATTCCTGGATTCCGGCCTGCGCCGGAATGACGATCTAGGCCTATAAACAGAACTATTTGGCCTAAGTAAGTGCCATTGGGGTCAGGGATCATTTACCGGCTTGATGGGGTCACTGTTTTTCCTTATTCCGAGATGTACGCATCCCGGAGCGGGCCCCTCGGGTCTGTTGGAGGCACCCAGCGTCACATTGCACACGTCAGCACCGTCCGCGG
>JAHEHQ010000217.1 GCA_024644505.1 Gammaproteobacteria bacterium | reverse complement strand
ATGGCTGAACGTATGCCGCGTTCCAGGGCTCGGGGCCGATCGCCCTGAGGAAAGTCGCGGTATGGAAGGTGCCTGCACCCATCTCCATGTCGTAAGGCTGCAGGATCACGCAGCCCTGATCGGCCCAATAGCGTTCCAGGGCGAAGATCAGACCCTGAAAGGTCTGGATATCGAGGTTATTGGTATTGATCAAGATTGGAAGCCCACATTGCAAAGCTGTACAAAGTCCGCGGATTATATCGCTAGTGCGGGGGATTTGGCTAAGGCGGTCTCCAGTAGTCAGTAGTATAATGTTCGGTTGCCGAGCACGACGCGCACTCACAGACATGTAGGAATCCCCTCGAAACATGACAAGACAAGTCAAGGCGGTCGCATTGATATCGGGAGGTCTGGACTCGCTGCTGGCAGTGAAGGTGGTCCAGGATCAGGGTGTGCATGTGGAAGGCATCAATTTTTTCACCGGATTTTGCGTCGAGGGCCACACCCATGCGATCCGCAAGAAAGAGAAGGCGAAGCCCAAACGCAACAATGCGCTTTGGGTGGCTGAGCAGTTGGGTATCAAGCTGCATATCCTGGATATCATAGAGGAGTACAAGGAGGTCGTTTTCAATCCCAAGCACGGCTATGGCGCCAATCTCAATCCCTGCCTCGACTGCAAGGTATTCATGGTCAGGAAGGCCCACGAATGGATTGAGCGCAACGGTTTCGATTTCATCATCACCGGGGAGGTGGTGGGGCAACGGCCCATGTCCCAGCGCCGCGACACCATGCCCGTGGTGTCAAGGGAGTCGGGTGCCGATGACCTGCTGCTGCGCCCGCTGAGTGCGCGCAACCTGCCGGAAACACGTCCGGAGCGTGAGGGCTGGGTGTCCAGGGACAGGCTCTATGGTTTCTCTGGCCGGAGCCGGAAACCTCAGATGGAACTGGCACAGCGGTTTGGTTTTGATGACTATGCCCAGCCCGCCGGCGGCTGCTGTTTTCTCACCGATGCGAACTACTCGTCGAAGCTGGCGGATCTCTGGCGGTTCAGGGGCGCGAAGGCCTACGAGATCGATGACATCATGCTGCTCAAGGTGGGGCGGCATCTGCGTCCCCGCCCCAACTTCAAGGTGATCATCGCCCGGGAAGAAGGCGAGGGCAGATTTCTGCAGGGCTACCGGAAGCAGTTTGTGAACCTGGAAACCGTCAGTCACCCGGGTCCCCTTGCCCTGATCGACGGAGAAGCCAGCGAGGAAGACATTCAACTCGCCGCGCGACTGGTGGCCCGTTACAGCAAAGGTCGGGGTGATGACCGTGTTGAACTGCAGGTGTCGGGTCGGGACGGTGTGAGTCACCGGCTTGCCGTGGTCCCCTTGTCCGCGGACGAGGTTCCGGAATCCTGGCACCTGTGAAGACCGTGATACTGGATGCCCGACGGCTGCTTTGTCCGATGCCCGTGATCCGTGTTCAGGACCGGCTGGCGGATCTGGAGCCGGGAACCCGGCTGGTGGCCTACTGCACCGATCCGGGGGCTTTAATCGATATTCCCGCCTGGTGCCGGATAAACGGCCACCATATTGTTGAGACCCGCACCGAAGGGGATGATTATATCGTGGTGCTGGAAGTGGGGAGGGGCGGCAATGATCGAAGTATCTGAAATAGAAAAAGAGAGATTCCGGACCACCAGGAAGGTAACCCTGGTGGGCGCTGCGGTAAACCTGGTTCTCGCTGCTGGCAAGATACTTTTTGGCTTCGTCGCCCAGTCCCAGGCCCTGCTCGCCGACGGCGTCCATTCTCTGTCGGATCTATTGTCGGATGCCCTGGTCTACTATGCCGCCAGCCACGCCAGGCATGGACCAGACAGTGAACATCCTTACGGGCACGGACGTTTCGAAACGGCCGGCACCCTGGGCCTCGGGGTGTTGCTGATGCTGGTTTCCATTGGTATTGCCTGGGACGCTGTGGAGCGGTTATTTTTCCCCGAAGCACTCTGGCACCCCAGTGCGCTGGCGGTCTTCGTCGCCCTGTTCTCCATTCTTTCAAACGAGTGGCTGTACCACTATACAGCGCGCGCCGCACGGCGGGTCAAGTCCGATCTGCTTCGGGCCAATGCCTGGCATCACCGCTCCGACGCGGTGTCCTCCGTCGTGGTCCTGGTCGGCGTGGGCGGCACCATGGCGGGCCTTCCCTACCTGGATGCCATCGCCGCCATCGTGGTGGCGTTCATGATCGCCCATATCGGATGGGAACTGGGGCTTCCGGCGTTTCATGAACTGGTGGACGCGGGCCTCAACGAGGAACGCGTCAAGAAGATCCGGGAGACCATACTGGCCATCGGCGGCGTCCGGGCGATCCATATGCTGCGCACCCGTAGCCTCGGCGGCCAGGCATCCGTGGATGTCCATGTGCTGGTCGAGCCCTGGTTGAGCGTGTCCGAGGGCCACATGATCAGCCAGAAGGTGATGGACAGTCTGATGGAAAAGATTGACGAAGTTTCCGATGTCACCGTGCACATAGACCCGGAGGACGATGAGATCGCCGCCTCCTGCAGCGGTCTGCCTCTGCGGGACAAGGCAGAGCAGATGCTTGCCGAACGGTGGGGTGAACTGGAGGATGCAGCGTCGAGACATCGCCTGCTGTTTCACTATCTGGATGGGAAGGTTGACGTGGATGTCTATTTTCCCGTCTCGGCATTCCGGGATGAGACAGCGGCGGGGCGCCTCCAGGCCGAACTTCAACGGCGCGTGGATGATCTATCCCAGTTTGGCCAGGTGCGGCTGTATTACGGATAGTGGAGGCGAATTCCAAAGCGGGGGCCGCCATGCACCAAATTAGAGCACATTAATATTGTAACGCACCATAATTGTGCGTTACAGGTTAGGGGCCAGTTTGCTATATTTGCCGACCTACGCTGAAGTTGCCCCAACCGGGTTTGGGATGGGATGTGGAAAGAGAGCATCAACGTATTGTTTTATGGTTCTTTTTGTATGAAAACAGATTGCTTTTAAGAGGTTGGTGGCCTTGGGGCAAGACTCGTGGCACAAAATCTGCAAAGGACAAACTGAATTTCCACGCAGACCCGAATGTGGGTTCGGAAAAGAACACTTACTCGGCCGCTGATATCGGCCAAAAATCAATTTGAGCTGGAGAACACAATGGCCAAAGCCCTGAAGATAATCAAAGACAACGAAGTCAAGTTTGTCGATTTCCGCTTTACCGACACCCGCGGTAAGGAACAGCACGTGACCATGCCCGCAAGCGTCATCGACGAAGAGATGTTCACCGACGGCAAGATGTTCGATGGTTCCTCCATTGCCGGCTGGAAAGGCATCAACGAGTCGGACATGGTGTTGATGCCTGACCAGGATTCCGCAGTTCTGGACCCCTTTACCGATGAGACGACCCTCAATATCCGTTGTGACATCCTCGAGCCCACCACCATGGAGGGTTACGAGAGAGATCCCCGCTCCGTTGCAAAGCGTGCCGAGGCCTATTTGCAGTCAACGGGTGTCGGCGACGCTGCCTACTTCGGCCCGGAGCCCGAGTTTTTCATCCTGGACGACGTTCGCTGGGGTGCCGACATGAGCGGTGCCTTCTACAAGGTGGATTCTGAAGAGGCGGAGTGGAACTCCGAGCGTGTCTATGAAGATGGCAACATCGGCCACCGTCCCACCACCAAGGGCGGCTATTTCCCGGTACCACCGGTGGATTCGCTGCACGATATACGGGCCGCCATGTGTCTGGCCATGGAAGAGATGGGCGTTCCAGTTGAGGTGCATCATCATGAAGTGGCAACCGCGGGCCAGTGTGAGATCGGGACGAAATTCGATACCCTGGTAAAGCGTGCGGACCTGACCCAGATCATGAAGTACGTGATCTGGAACGTGGCCCACGCCTACGGCAAGACGGCCACCTTCATGCCCAAACCGCTGGTGGGTGACAACGGGTCCGGCATGCATGTGCACCAGTCGATCGCAAAGAACGGCGAAAACATATTTGCCGGAAACCAGTACGGCGGCCTGTCGGAAACGGCCCTGTATTACATAGGCGGCGTCATCAAGCATGCGCGAGCGTTGAACGCCTTTACCAATGCCTCCACCAACTCCTACAAGCGCCTGGTGCCCGGCTTCGAGGCCCCCGTGATGCTGGCATATTCGGCCCGCAACCGTTCGGCTTCCATCCGTATCCCCTGGGTATCGAGCCCGAAGGGGCGGCGCATCGAGGTGAGATTCCCTGATCCCACAGCCAACCCTTACCTGGCTTTCTCGGCCATGCTGATGGCCGGGCTTGACGGTATCCAGAACAAGATTCATCCGGGGGAGGCTATGGACAAGGATCTTTACGACCTGCCGGCTGAAGAGGCGCTCAATATTCCCACGGTCTGCCACAGCCTGGATCAGGCCCTCGACTCCCTGGATGGGGATCGTGAGTTCCTGACGGCAGGCGGAGTCTTCACGGACGACCTGATCGACGGGTATATCGCCCTGAAGATGGAAGAGGTAACCCGGATGCGTATGACCACCCATCCGGTGGAATTCGACATGTACTTCAGCCTGTAACTTTCAGCTGAAGTCATAAACTGGTAAATGCCCCCGAAAGGGGGCATTTTTTTGCCTGAAATGTGAGGATTTTCGCCTAAACTAAAACTTAATCTAAAGGGTGTTATTGTTGCTGTCGATTACCTGGGCTATGCTCTATCACTGTTTTCGAACGCCAGGTCAAGCCATGTCGAAGCTGCTGCCCTTGTTTCTGATCGTCTGTATTTCCACAGTTGCCCAGGCTGCCAGTGTCTACCGGTGGGTGGACAGTGATGGGCAGATCCACTATTCGGATCACCCGTCTGCGGGATCGGAGCCGGTTGAATTGCGTGGGAGCTCGGTGTACTCACCGAGGGAACTCCCGGATATCAACCGGGAGGAAGGAGCGGAGCCCGTGGAGGAAGGAGCGGAGCCCGCGGATGAAGGAGCGGAGCCCACG
>JAHEHQ010000216.1 GCA_024644505.1 Gammaproteobacteria bacterium | reverse complement strand
CCAGTACCATGACCCCCGGCATGATGGGGTTCCGGGGAAAATGAAACTCGAGAAAATCCTCCGTCATGGCCACGTTCTTGACCCCGCGAATGGATTTGTCCGGTTCAACTCCGGTTATGTGATCCACCAGCAGATAACGCATGCTATAGTCCCACCTAAATACTCAAACCACCATCAACCGGGATCGCCTGCCCGGTGATGTAATCCGCCTGGGGTGACGCCAGGAAAACCACCAGTCCGGAAATATCGTCAGGCTGCCCGAACCGCCCCGTAGGAATGCGTTCCAGGGTCTGCTTCCCGGCCCGGCTCATCACCCGTTTGGTCATGTCGGTCTCCACGAAACCCGGCAACACCGCGTTCACCTGAATGCCTCTTCCCGCCAGTTCCGCGGCGCAGGCCCGGGTGAATGAGATCACACCACCCTTGGAGGCGGCATAGTTGGCCTGGCCCCGGGAAGAGCGGATGGCGCTCACCGACGACATGTTGATGATTTTTCCCGAACGCCGTCGGAACATCATCTCCGCCCCCAACCGGGTGCAGAGAAAGGTGCCCCTGAGATTGGCATCCATCACCTTGTCCCAGTCCGCAAGCTTCATGCTCAAGAGGAGGGTGTCCTTGATCACCCCCGCGTTGTTGACCAGGATATCCAGCTGTCCGAACTCCTTCGTGACGAATTCGAACAGACTATCGACCTCCTCCGCACTGGAAACGTCCGCCTGACAGCTGACCGCCTCGCCACCGGCCTCCGCGATTTCCCGGCACAGGCTATCCGCCTCTTCCCGGGAGGAACGATAATTGACGATGACCCGCGCACCGGCTCCCGCCAACGCCCTGCAGATCGCCCGGCCGATGCCGCGGGATCCCCCGGTAACCAGGGCTACTTTACTGCTCAAATCGATATTCATGATTGATACTTCTTTATCAGGATGGAGGCGTTCTGACCGCCGAAGCCGAAGGAGTTGGAGATCGCCGCTCCGACGGACAGGCTGCGTTGGCCCTCGGAGACATAATCCAGATCGCACTTTCGGTCAGGATTAGTCAGATTGAGCGTGGGATGCACGCGGTCCTGATGCACGCTCAGCGTGGTAAAGACAAACTCAGGCCCTCCGGAGGCCGCCAACAGGTGCCCGGTCAGGGGCTTGCTGGAATTGACCACGAGCCGGTCCGCCTGTTCACCGAAGGTGTTTCGAATCGCCAGGGTCTCAGCCATGTCATTGAGCTTGGTGCCCGTACCATGGGCGTTGATGTAATCGATCTCCCCGGGGTCCATGCCCGCATCACTGACGGCGGCCGCCATGGACCTGGCCGCACCGACGCCCTTGGGATCGGGTGCGGTCACCTGGTGTGCGTCCATTGAAGATCCGTAACCAACCACTTCGGCATAGATGCGGGCACCCCGTTTCCGGGCGTGGCTTTCCTCTTCCAGGACGACCGCACCCGCACCCTCGCCCATCACCAGGCCGGCACGCTTGCGGTCAAAGGGCCGGCAGGCACCCGACGGATTCTCCCGGGTGGTGTTGGCGGCACCCAGCAGGACGAAAAAAATCAGTCCCACGGGATTGATCATGGAGTCGGCACCGCCGGCGAGCATCATGTCCGACTCGCCCCGCTGAATATTGCGAAACGCCAGCCCCAGCGCCTGGGTGGCCGAGGCACAGGCCGAGCTGATGGTGCCGTTGGGGCCGCCCAACCCGCAATGTGCAGCCACCAGCACGGAAGGCCGGTGGGTGTTGTTGCGCATGATCGATTCCCGGTGCAGCTGGGTGTATTCCCGGCCGAAACGGGGATAATCAAAGCCGCCCTCGGGATTGATCCAGGGATTGATATCCTCCAGCCGGTTGATGGGTGCCCCCGCCGCCAGCATCACCCCGCAACGCCCGGGATCTGCCTTTGAGACAGCGAAAGCGCTGTCATCCAGCGCCGAGCGGGCCGCCCAGAGAGCAAAAAGCGTCCGCCTCTCTCCATGCACCACCGCCTCATCGGGAAAACGCCCTGCTATCTGATCCCAGTCGTCTTCGCTGACCTCACCCACTGCCTGGACAGGGGACTTTTCCGCTGCCGGGTAACGGAGAGAACGGATGCCGCTGATACCCTTGAGCGCCTTGTCCCAGCTTTCCGACACCGACAGCCCCAGGGGGGTTGCCATGCCCAGGCCGGTCACCACGACGCGCCTTTTTTCTCCCATGATGCGGCTCATACCGATTGCCTCAGGCCCTGCTGGGGTTGGTCAGCCAGGGGGTTTCACTGCCCATGCCGCTGTAGTAGCCGAACAGGGCCTTCAACGCCTCCGGGTCCACCTGCCGGCTGTGGGCATAAAGGATCCGGTCCACCGAAGCCACCTCCCGGCCATCCACCAGGCAGCGGGCGCGGCCATAGGAGTCCCGGCGCGTGGCGGAGATCAGTTCGGCCTGGATCTCCGCGGTAAAACCCGGGCGCAGTGTGGAGGTGACCTTCACCCCCTCGATCAGTGACATCACGGCGGTGAACTTGAAATCGTAGGAATAGATGGTGAGCCAGCCAAGCAGCTGGGCCATCGCCTCGATGAATATGACCCCGGGCACCAGGGCCACCTTGCCGTGATTGCCCCGGAAGAACTCTTCCGAAAGGGGGAAGGATTTGATGCCCACGATGGACTCCCCCTTGTTCAGTTGATCCACCCGGTCGTAGTAGAGAAATCTCATAGCGTTACAGGGCCTCCAGCAACAGGGAGCCGGCCTGACCTTCGTAGCTGAAGCCGTTGATCAGGATAACCCGCGGCCTGGCCTCCAGGGGCTGGCCTCTGACCAGCATGGATCCCGCGATGCTGTCTGCGTCGTCTGCCAGGTAAGTGGCTGGTATCAGGCCGGTCCGGATCATGCGTTCGGCCAGGATCAGATCCACGATTGGCGCACCCCCCAGCAGGTTTCCCAGGGCACCTTTCGAGCTGTACAACCGGGTCTTCGAATCCACCCCCGAAAAAAGCCCGCTGATCGCCTCCCACTCCTGTCTGTCCCCTTCCGGTGTTCCGTCTCCGTGGGCGATAACCAGATCCACTTCCTCGGGACGGCGGCCCGCGCGTTCGACGGCAAGGCCCATGGCCCGGCGAATGGCATCCGCCGAAGGACCCGTTGTGGCGTCAGCCGGGTCTGCCAGGCCGAAGGCGGCCCCATATCCGCTGACGGCTGCGGTCGCCGCGATACCCCGCGCTTCGGCTCTTGTCCTGGACTCCAGGAGCACCACGCCCCCGCCTTCCCCCAGCACACCACCCGCCCGGTCGGTGGAAAAGGGGCGGCAGGGATCGACCCGGTCCCGGGTGTTGAGCATCCCGTGCAGGAGTCCCCGCGCCAGGCTGGACTCGGAAACCTTCTCACCGACACCGCCCGCCAGTACGGCGCTGTTGCCCCCTTCCTCAACCGTCGCCGCAGCCTCCGCCACGGCCTGTATTGCCGAGTCGCCATGGGGTGAGAAGACCGTATTCTCCCCCCGCAGTCCGAGCCGGACCGCCACCTGGCACAGGGCGATGTTGTTGAGCATGGACAGCGGCCAGAGGGGGAAGATATCCCGGAAGTTCTGTTCGTAGAATTTGTCGTAGTCGATCCCGCCCTGTTCGTCACGGGAAGCGGATACCGCGCCGATCAGGTCTTCCTGCCTGTAATCGACCATGCCGATGGCGGCGAAAAATCCCGTGTCCGCGGCCGCATCCTCATGCTGCTGGAGGCCGGACTCCGCCATCGCCTCGGTGGCGCATTTCATGAGGATAAAGGAGTGAAGATCCATGATCCGGGACTCGCGCCGCGGCAGGTCCAGGCTTTGTTCGTCGATACCGGAAACACAGGCCGCGGACTGGCAGGGGAAACCCGAGGCATCGAAGCCCTCGATGGCACCGATTCCGCTGCGGCCATCGAGCAGCGACGCCCAGGTCTCGTCCAGCCCCCGGCTCAATGCCGTGGCCAGCGATCGCCCGGTGATGACGACAGGTTCGCTCATACCCGCTTACTGAAACAGATGATACTGCCGAAACAGGAATCCATATCTAGCCTTCGAAGCGGCCGATACAGAGGCTGGCATTCTGGCCGCCGAAACCGAAGGAGTTGGAAAGCACATTGCGCTGCTCCTTCTCGCGCGCTTCGTTGGGCACGTAATCGAGGCGGCACTTCTTGTCCTTGAACTCGTGATTGATGGTGGGCAACAGCAGAGAGCGGTTAATCCCGATCAGCGACATGATGCACTCTATGGCCCCGGCGGCGGCAATGGTGTGCCCGATCATGGATTTATTGGAGCTGACCGGAAGTTCCAGCGCACGTTCTCCGAATACCGATTCAATGGCGCGGCTCTCCACCAGGTCGTTTTGCGCGGTGGAGGTCCCGTGGGCATTGATGTAATCGATATCACCGGGATTCAGTCCGGCATCGGCAATCGCCTTTTCCATGGCGAGTATGGCGCCCTCCCCCTTGGGGTGGGTATCCGTGATCCGGTAGGCATCCGCCGAATCCCCGTAGCCTTTCAGTTCGCCCAGGATAGTCGCCCCTCTTTTCCGGGCGTGTTCCAGCTCCTCCAGGATCACCGCACCCGCCCCTTCCGACATGACGAAACCGTTGCGCTTGCGGTCGAAGGGCCGGGAGGCGGTCTGCGGCGTAGCGTACTTCTCCGCCATCGCCTTGATCAGTACGAATCCGATGAAACCGGAAAAGTTGATCGTGGCCTCGCAGCCGCCCGCCACCATCGCGTCGCACTTGTCGTCCTGAATCAGCTTGAAGGCCTCGCCGATGGCCTGGGCCCCGGCGGCACAGGCGGACACGATGGAATAGGTCCCACCCTGGCACCCGAACAACCGCGCCAGCAGTGTCGGGGCCACGTCAGGTTTGCGGCGCAGAATCCCCATGTAGGAATAACCGCCTGCAGATTCCAGCCCCTTGATGTCCCAGCCCTCTCCCTCCCGGTAGAAACGGTGCAGAAACTTCATCTCCGGGATCGGGGG
>JAHEHQ010000014.1 GCA_024644505.1 Gammaproteobacteria bacterium | reverse complement strand
CAGTTTCATGATTTCATCCTTTTTGAAGAAGATCGTACCCTCTCTATATAGCAAAACCGTAGCGGGTGTAGCCTGTGTTGAGCTTGCGAAACACGGGTCGAGTTCTGCCCTCCAAACCCGTGTTTCGTTCCTCAACACAGGCTACGATTGCTGAAACGGCTGCTGGCCGAATGAATTCCGGCTTACTATTCATTATCCACTTCGAAGCGGTTCAGTCCCACGTTCTTGTGCGCCTTGCGCGGGTCGAACAACCGGCCGTTGATGGCAATATAAACCCCCGCAGGAAGCATTTGCGTCGCCGCGATGGCGTAGCCGATGTTGAAGATCGCATCCGATACCCGCAAGCGGGCGGGCTGCATGGAACCCGTGAGTACGATAGTCTTGCCGGGGATCCCCAGCAGGGCCTTGGCTGTCTCCACCATGGTGTCGGTGCCGTGGGTGATGAGAATCCTGTCCTCGGGGGATGCGGCCGCCTGTTCGGCAATGAGGTGTCGGTCGTCGTCGGTCATGTCCAGACTGTCTTTGCGCAGCAGCGGTTGCAGCACATGTTCGAGGGTGACGTTGGCCTCGCTGAGCAGAACGTCTATCTGGGGATCGCCTACCTGAAACTCACTCTTGGCATCGAAATAGATCTTGTCGATGGTCCCGCCGGTTGTAATGATCCTGAGTTTCATTTTGTCTGTTTATCAAAGAGGCCCGTCAAACGGTATCGAAGCGCTCGAAAAGCGTACTGAACTGGCCCCGGCCCTGGGTCATGCTGCGCAGTATGGTGGTGTATCCCAGGAGCTCAGCCAGTGCCACCTCACAGGATATGGTGGCCATCCCCAGGTTGCGGCTGGTGTCCCGTATCACCGCATGACGGGCCTGCAGGTCCCCCAGTATGGCGCCCATGTTTTCTTCCGGTACAACCACTTCCGCACTCATGATGGGCTGCAGCAATGATGGCCCCGCATCCACGATCGCCTTGTGAACCGAGCGGGAGGCGGCGGCGTTCAGTGCCTCGGGTGTTGATGCGCCTCCGAACAACTCGACTTCCACCACCCGGGTCTCCAGGTCCTGCAGGGTGGCACCTTCGAGGGGGCCGCCGCCCAGGGAAAACCTTACACCCTGCTCCAATGCCTCCCGCTGATGGGTCGAGAGATGGCTTCCCTCGGGCAACAGGACGGGTTCCACCAGGGTTTGGATGCCCGCCCCACGCTTCAGTGGCGTGACGGTAACGGCGACCCGGGCTTTCATTCCCTCCCCCTTGCCTGGTTGATCAGCGGGTGGCTGAAACAGCAGATCGGCCTTTCCCTGGCGGGTGACGGTTTCGCGCAGAGCAACCGCCGGCTGCCCGGATTTCACCTTGAGGTGGTATTCCCGCTCCAGGCGCTCCAGCATGATCTGAAGGTGCAACTCCCCCATGCCGCTCAGGAGGCGTTGACCGGTTTCCGGGTCTTCGCCGAATCGCAGGGTGGGATCCTCTTCCTGGAGCTTGGCCATGACGTCGAGAAACTTGTCCTCCTGGTCGGAACTCGCGGGCTCTATGGCCAGGCTCAATACCGGTTCACGGGTATCGATCCGCTCCAGCAGTACGGTGTGGTCCGGGTCACAGAGCGTATCCCCCGTGGATGCGTGGCGCAGCCCCGCAAGCAGCACGATCTCTCCGGCGTGGGCCTGGTCCCTACGGGTCTTCTTGGCGGCATCCACTCCGAATATACGGGCAACGGGCTCGGTCTTTGCGTTGCCGTCCGAGGTGCGGTAGGCCACTGTATCCCCGGGCTTCAGAAGCCCCCGGTAAAGCCGCGCGAATACGTGGCGACGCCCCTCCCACATCTGCACCTTGAAGGCCAGGGCTGCCAGGGGGCCCTTGTCGTTCATCTCCACCGGTTCTGCGCTGCCGTCTTCCCGGTAGCCGATGGCCGCGGGCCGTTCCAGGGGTGAGGGCAGCAGATGAATAACCGCATCGATCAGGGGCTGAACGCCCAGGTTGTGAAGCGCCGAACCGCTGAAGCAGGGGTAAAGTTGGCCGGCGAGTGTCGCCTTTCGCAGGGTTTGCCAGACAACGGCAACCTCCGGTTCCTCCCCGCCCAACACGAGATCCGCCAATGCCTCGTCGGTCTCCGCGATTCCCAGCAACAGATTCTCCCGAAGCGGGGCAACGGCTGACCACAGTGCGTCGTCGCAAGGCGTGGTGACCACCTTTTCCCCGTGTTCGCCCTCGAAGCGAATGAAGGTCCTGTCGATCAGGTGGATCACCGCGTTGCCACCCGGCGCAGGACAGCTGACCGGCACGGGAGTGCCTTGGAGGCGTTTTTGAATGCTCTCCATCGACTTGGCGAAATCGGCACCGGGACGGTCCATTTTGTTGATGAAGAAAAGGCAGGGCAGATCGAATTTCGATCTCTGGCGCCATACCGTTTCGGTCTGGGGCTCGACGCCCCGGACGCCGTCCAGCACGATAACGCAGCCGTCCAGGACCCGCATGCTGCGCTCCACCTCAATGGTGAAATCTACGTGCCCGGGCGTATCCACGACCTGTATCAAATGGTCCATCCAACCGGCGCTGGTAACCGCAGAGGTAATGGTGATGCCGTGGCTCTGCTCTTCGGCCATGTAATCCATATGCGCGGCACCGTCATGCACCTCTCCGATCTTGTACAGGGCGCCGGTGTAGAACAGGATGCGCTCGGTCAGCGTGGTCTTGCCGGCGTCGATATGGGCCGCAATGCCGATATTCCGCACCTTGCTGAGATCGGGTTTGGTGGACATGGGGTGCCGTCGATGAGTGGTGGTGCGGGGTTTAACCCCCGGCGGATTCCAGGCTCGACCGGTGCAGTGTCTCACCGCCCTGACCGACGATCTCTACGTCGATGGGAAAACCATCCCGCAGGCTGGCGGTAACCACGCAGAATTCCTCGAACAGATCCAGGCAGCGCTTCATGCGCGCCGCCTCCTCGAGCTTGCCGTCCACTGTCATCTTTACCTTTATGTTGCCGATGCGCAGGCGACCCTTGGCGTTTCGCTTCATGGTGCAGGTTGCGGTCGTATGCATACTGCCGGCGGGCGGTTCGTTCTTTGTGACGCAATAGAGCAGGCTGGCGCTGAGACAGTTGGCGGCTGCCACGGTAATCATCCTCGAGGGATTGGGGCCCTTGCCCTCCCCTACGGGAGGGGGTTCGTCCACCAGGAGTTCATCGACACCGGCCAGATCGAATTTCACCTTGAATTCGTACCCCTGTAACTGCTCCATTTCGATTGTGAACTGTTTTTCGTCTGACATGATGAAACTCTCCCGAATAGTGTGCTGATGCCGCGGAGCCCGCCGTTGAGAATGCAGTCGTCTGGGTTTTACCGTTGGAACCGGCGATCAGCCGTCAGCTTCACGTCCCCCTTGTACTAAAGGGTGTGTCGATGCTTTCGCAAGGCACTTACAACCAGGCTTAGTATTCTCATACTTCGCTGACCGCTGACCTCTAAATGTAATGGCTTTCTCCGCCAAACGCCATTGACTCCGATAGCAGATATTCACTCTCCGGCGATGGTCATGGATTCGACCAGCCAGGAACCGGTTCTGAAGCTGGTGCGCGGGTCCAAATCCCTCCCCACGGCCTGCAGCCCCGCGAACATCTGCTTGAGATTGCCGGCGATGGTGATCTCTTCCACCGGGTGCTGGATCTCCCCATGCTCCACCCAGAATCCCGCAGCCCCCCGGGAATAGTCTCCGGTCACCATGTTCAGGCCGCTGCCCATCATCTCTGTGACCAGCAGGCCCCTGTCCATGGTGCGAAGCAATGCCTCGAGATCCATGTCACCCGGCTCGATGAACAGATTGCGCACCCCGCCGGCATTGGCGGTGGTCTGCATGTTCAGTTTACGGGCCGAATAGGAGTCCAGGGCATAGCTTTGCAGAATCCCGTCCGTGATGAAATCCTTGTCCCGGGTCGCCACACCTTCGCCGTCGAATGCGGCGCTGGCAAGTCCTCCGGGCAGCAGGGGTTTCTCATGGATCCGGACGAACTTCGGGAAGACCTGCTTGCCCAGTTGGTCCAGGAGGAAGCTGGAATGGCGATAGAGTGCCGAGCCGCTGACCGCACCGATGAAACTGCGCAGCAGTCCGACGGCCATCTCCGCCTGAAATATGACGGGAGCCTCCTGGGTGGCGATCCTGCGTGCCCCGAGTCTTGCGAGGGTTCTCTCGCCGGCCTTCTTCCCGATCAGGCCTGGGGATTCAAGCTTGTCACGGGACCGGGCGGAGCTGTACCAGTAGTCCCGCTGCATCGAGTCGTCTTCCTGGCCCACCACGGCACAACTGATGCTGTGACGGCTGCTGGGGTATCCACCGACGAAGCCATGGCTGTTGCCGTATATCTGCAATCCGCTTTGGGTATTCAGGGATGCGCCTTCGGAGTTGGTGATTCGCGGATCGACGGAACGGGCGGCATCTTCGCATTCGATACCCAGATCGATGGCCTCTTCCACTTCGACGTTCCAGGGATGATAGAGATCCAGGTCCGGTGTATCCGTGGCCATGAGCTCCCGGTCGGCCAGGCCGGTGCATGGGTCTTCGTTGGTATAGCGGGCGATATTGCAGGCCGCGCGGACCGCATCCCGCACCGCTTCGCCGGAAAAGTCGGAAGTGCTCGAGGACCCCTTGCGCTGCCCGAACCAGACGCTGATGCCCAGCCCCTGATCGCGGGTGTGTTCTATGGTCTCCACCTCTCCCAACCGCACATTGACCGAGAGCCCCATATCACTGCTGACCCCGGCTTCCGCGGAACTCGCCCCCTGTTTTTTTGCCTCGGTAAGCAGGTCCTCGACCAGCTCTTCCAACCGGCCCTGTCTCTCTTTCAAGTCTTGCATAGAATTTATCACCATCTCAGGCGCTGGTGCCGCCCACTGTCAGTTCATCCACCTTCAAAGTGGGCTGGCCCACGCCGACGGGCACGCTCTGGCCCTCTTTCCCGCAGGTACCCACCCCGGCATCGAGTTCCAGGTCGTTGCCCACCATGCTTACCCGGGTCAATACATCCGGACCGTTGCCGATCAATGTCGCCCCCTTGACCGGATGGGTGATCTTGCCGCCTTCGATCAGGTAGGCCTCGTTGGCTGAGAAGACGAACTTGCCTGAGGTGATGTCCACCTGTCCTCCGCCGAAGTTGACCGCGTACAATCCCCGGTCCACCGAGGCGATGATCTCCCCCGGTTCTCTGTTCCCCGGCAGCATGTAGGTGTTGGTCATGCGCGGCAGGGGCAGGTGGGCATAGGATTCGCGCCGCCCGTTGCCGGTCGATACGGTCCCCATGAGCCGGGCATTGAGCCTGTCCTGTATGTAGCCCTTGAGAATGCCGTCTTCTATCAACACGGTGTACTGGCCGGGCGTGCCTTCGTCATCGACACTGAGGGATCCGCGCCGTCCCGGCAGCGTACCGTCATCCACCACGGTACATCCCTTAGTGGCCACCCTGTCGCCGAGACGTCCCGAAAATGCGGACGTTCCCTTTCGATTGAAGTCGCCTTCCAGACCGTGACCTATAGCCTCGTGCAGCAGGACACCGGGCCATCCCGGGCCCAGGACAACCGGCATGGTGCCCGCCGGTGCGTCGACGGCTTCAAGATTGACCAGTGCCAGTCGCACGGCCTCGCGGGCATATTCCAGCGCCCGGTCCTGATCGATGAAAAACCCCAGGGCCTGCCGGGCGCCGCCCCCGCTGGAGCCCTGTTCACGCTGCTCTCCCTGTTCGACGATGACATGGACGTTGCAGCGTACCAGCGGGCGCACATCCCCGGTCATGGTCCCTTCGTTGTCGACGACGAGCACCACGTCATGGACTGCCACCAGGCTGGTGATGACCTGGGTTACCCGGGGATCCTGCTTTCTCGCTTCCGCATCCAGGCGTCTCAGCAGGTCGATCTTCTGTTCCTCGGGCAGGGTGGTCAGGGGATTGATGGGGTCGTAGTACTGTCTGGGCGCGGCGGCCCCCTTGATGTGGATGGTACCGCCTCCACCGCTGCGGGCTATGGCCCGTGCAGATTTCCCCGCCTCCAGCAGATTGGGCAGCAGGATCTCGTCGGTATAGGCGAAGCCGGTTTTTTCCCCGTTCATGGCCCGGATACCCACGCCCTGTTCGATGTTATAGGCACCTTCCCGAATGATACCGTCCTCGAGTACCCAGGATTCGAGACGGCTGGATTGGAAATAGATATCTGCCGAATCGATGGAATGGGCAAGCATCTGGTCCATGACGCGGTCCAGATCGCTCTCCTTCAATTCCGCGGGGGCCAGTAGGGTGTTGCAGGCGATATTCGTAGGTGTGGACATGGGTTCTCGGTGGTGTGTGTATTATTTAAAGAAGAGATCGGGGCCGATAACCTTGTTTCAACCTTGCTCAGGCAAGGGTATTGCCGGGTGTCCCGGAGTGCTTTTCGGCTATTTCCAAATCCGGTCAGCTGCAATTCAGGTGTAGGGTGCGATGTTTTATCACGGGAAACTTGCGGCGGGTTTTCTCCAGATAGTCCAAATCCAGGGAATGAGACACCGACCCCGTCTCGCGTCCTGTTTTCGACAGCACGTTGCCCCAGGGGTCTACGATCATGCTGTTGCCGTGGGTTTCACGACCGTTGACATGAAAACCACCCTGGCCCGCCGCGATGACATAGCATTGATTCTCGATGGCCCTTGCCCTTATCAGGGGTTTCCAGTGGGCCTTGCCGGTGAAGGCGGTAAATGCAGCGGGCAGGCAGATGATCTCCGTTCCCTTGTCCAGAAGAGCCCGAAACAGCTCCGGAAAGCGCAGATCGTAACAGACCGCGATGCCCAGCTTTCCGAAGGGCGAATCCACGACTACGGTTTCGGTACCCGGCTCGATGGTATCCGATTCCACGTAACGTTCCTTGGTTTCCACGATATGGACGTCGAACAGGTGGATCTTGTCGTAGCGTGCAACCCGCTTCCCCTCGTCGTTGTAAACGAGACAGGCGGCACGTACCTTGCGATTGTCCGCGGCTTTCATGGGGATGGTGCCACCGACCAGCCAGACGCCGTATCTCTTTGCGAGTTGGCCAAGGTAATCCTGGAGCGGACCGTCTCCGTCCGGTTCACTCAACTTGAGCAGGTGGCTTTCCCTTTTGCCCATACAGGCAAAGTTTTCGGGAAGTACGATCAACCCGGCCTTTTGTTTCACGGCTTCGGCGACCAGTTGCTCGGCCTTGAGCAGGTTGGCGCTGACATTGGGCCCCGAGGCCATCTGTATGGCGGCGGCCCTTTTCTTTTTATCACTCATGGGTTGATCATGGGATCAGTTGCCTGTTTGACCTGGTATATCCTGTCCGCAAAGGACAATAGCACATTAGAGAACCTCCATCACGGTGCGCTCGCAGCGCCCGAAATGCCGGCTCCGGCCAATGCCGCGACGGCTTTATTCCCCAGGCGGGACCAGGTCTTTAAAGATATCTCCCGCTGCTGCTTTTCTTTCCGGAACGACGTCGACCAGACGATCGACATCCGGATGTTCCCAGGGACCGCTCACCCGATACTGACGCCGGGATATCTTATCGAACTCCTTGCCCAGCAGTTGCTGGGCAAACAGGACAGCTGCGCCCATCACAGGCCCGCCCACCAGGGCTCCCGCCACCGGAAGCGTGGAGGAGATCGCGGGTGTCACGGTGACGAGTTGCTCGAAATCCTCACTTCCCAGTCCGATCCGGCCGGCGATTTCCACGGAGGCCGCGGGACCCCTGAGACGAAAATCACTGGTATAGGCGTCACCCGAGTCCAGAAGAAAGCTCCCCTCGATATTGTCAAATGTGAAACCCTTTTCGAACAGGTCGCTGAAATCAAGGGTCAGTCTGCGCTGGAGTGCATTGAAATTCAGCAGTCCGAAGACGCGGCCCACCCCGGGGTTGACCTCCAGGAACCTGCCCTTGCCTATCTGCATGCTGATCTCGCCATTTAGGATGCCGGGGCTGAAGCGGGCAGGTGTATCGTCCCACTCAAGGCGGCTGTCTATCTCCGTCGGGGCCTGCTCGATGTTTCGGGTGAAACCGATGTCGGAGAGCAGATCCCCCAGGGCAGGGGTTTCCATGTTGATATCCACACGGGTGTGTTGACCGCCGCCTCGGGCCCTCTGCCACTCACCCACGGCGGAAAGTGCCATCCGGTGGGAGTTCAGAGAGAATGATTGAAGCTCGGACCCGGCTGGTTTCCTGCGGCTGATCAGCTGAAGCTTGCCGAAATTTTCCCCATTGATCTTTACGGTTTCCACCTGAATATCCAGAGCAGGCAGCCTGCCCGGGTCTGCGTCCGAGGCTATCTCATCGCTATCACGGGAGGGGAGGGAGAATTGCTCCGGATCGAATTCGATATCCAGGCGCTGCAGGTAAGCCTTCAGCGGTTGCGTCGCAAGGTCGTCGGGTATCTGAACGTGACCTTCAAAACGGTTGCCGGATACGCGCCCCCTGAGGGCGCCTTCCCGGTAGCTGAGATCGAGGTCCATACTTCCCAATTGATTGTCCCAGAGATCCAGCTCGCCGATTTCCACATCGATGCTCTGGAGCGGCGGCATATCCCATGCTTTCGGCGCCGTGTCGTTGAACTCCAGCCAAGGCGTCAGGTTGAGATAATCCACGGACCCGCGGACAGCCAGGCCATTCTCTGCCGGGAGGCGGGCCATGCCCGGACCCAACAGGATTTCACCGCGCAGAAAACGTGTCTTGTTCGGCTTTGATGTATCGATCAGTGCGACGGCATCTATGAGTGAGTCATAGCTCAGCCTGACCTCACTTTGGGGGCGTTCACCCAGATTCCCCCTGACCTTTATGGTACGCCTCGATCCCGGGGGTTTGCCCAGGGGGGCGGGCAGGCCCACCTCCACGCCGAAAAGGTCTGACGAGAGGGTTGCTGTTATGAAGGTGTCCTGTGAAGCGGATGTTTTGGGAATATCCATGAGAAAATCCCACCGTGCGCTTCCTTTCAGGTAATGCAGCCCGATGCCCGGAAACTTCTTAGCCAGTGCCTCACTGGGTATCTCCCCGGCGGCCGAGACTCGTGTGATGTTTGGGCGTTTCTCAGGTGTCTCTATATCCAGTCTGATTTCGCCGTCCAGCGTGTTCGCCCGAATACCCTTTCCCTTTACCCCCTTCAGGTCGAACAGCAGATCTCCCCTTATGCCCGTCAACGCCAGTCCCCAGTCATCCAGGTGAAGCTCACTGTCCTGGAAGGTCAGGGTGCCGTTCAGCCTGTGGGGGTCCGGCGTTTTGATAGGGACGGCGAACTCCATTGCAAGCCGGGCATCGCCAACACCGCGCATACGTTTGACCAGAGGACCGAACCTTGCGGCCAGGGGCGACTCGCTGAGGATGCGGAGTTCGTCCTTTAGCGGTCCATCGGCGACGCCAGTCAATTCGAAGGGCGAACCCTCGGAAAGCCTCTCTATGTGTCCATGAGCATGCCGAAGCCTGCTGTCGAGCAGCTTTCCCTGTTCCATCCAGGTATCGAAGCTGTTGTTGAGGAACCGGACCGTCGCATTGACAGACTCGAGTCTCGGCCAGCCCGGCCAATAGTCCAGGGCCAGGTCTTCGGTGTGGAAAAAGACTTCGAACCGGCCCTTCTGGGTTTTATGGAACGGGAACGCCTTCAGGGGACCCCTGAAAATACAGCTGCCGGAAATGATTTTTCCTCCGATGATGCTTTTGTCCAGCCAATCCACCACCTTGTTTGGCATGATGCCGACGGGGAGATAGCGTGAGGTGCTGCCGGCCGCCCCGTCGGAAAAGTCCGTCTGCAGGTCCATGAACACGGGGGTGTCGGTCTGGTTCGGTGCCGGGAACTCCATGGTCAAGCGCGTACGGGTGTTGATGTCCTTGGTAAGGGCAACCATATCCGTGGTATCGATGTGCCAGGTGCCGTCCTTCCTGATGCCCCAGCTCAGGGCTCCGTTGATCTTCTCCAGGACCAGGGGATCGCGTAAGAGATTGGGAAAGCGTAATTCGGTTTTGTTGCCGTTCAGGTCCAGTATGCCGCTGTCCTGGTCCACGTAAAAACTGGCCCGGAGGTTGCTCATGCCGGGTATGCGTTTCCAGGGACGGGTAAACAGGGATTTTACCTCTCCCCGCGCGGACCACTGCGCGGTCCCCGAGGTGTCGTTGTAGTTGAACTGCAGCCCGTACAGATCGCTGTGAGGCCAGATGCCGTCCAGTGCTTTTTCTATTTCCGGATTTGGCAGCGGGAACATCCGTATGATATCGACCACGTCCTCGACACGAATGAAGTCGGCTCCCGCAACCACGTGAAGCCGCCCTTCCGGGTCAAACCGCGTTCGCAGGGCGAAGTTGGCCTTTGGCCAGCTCAGTTCCGATCTGTTCAACTGGATATCGGCAAACTCCAGGGTCCAGCCATCCGTGTGTCGGTGCCAGCGAAAGCGACCGCCAAGGCTGTCGATTTCCAGGGCCCTTTCCGGGGTGCCCTCGGTTCGCGTGAACTGCTCCAGGCGCAGTCCCAGGGTCGTCGCATTGCCTTCCAGACCTGAGATGCGGCCGTTGTCCCACTGGCTCCAGACCTCGATCTCGCTTTGCCCCCCCGACAACGCGTAACCATTTGGAATACGGTGTCGCATCAGTTCAGGCAAGGCCAGGCCTTTGCCCTTGAGATAGATGTCTCCCGCCCAACCCCGGGGCTCGGTCAGCTCCCCTCTTATGTCCATTGCCAGTTCGAGCCTGCCGCCCTCTTCACCCGGCAGCTCAAAACTGCCGTTGAGCTGGTGGCGTCCGGGCGCATTTACCAACCGGGCGACCACGTTGGTCAGACGGACCGGCTCCGCCCCGATAACCTGGTTTTCCCAGAAGATAACGCTGTTTTTCAGGACGATCCGGCTGGGCAGCAAAAACAGGGGAGAGGCGTCGTCTGCCTCTCCCTCAAGGTTTTCCAGGCCGCCGATCACCAGGGCGCCGTTGGATCGACGCTTGATCAACAGCTGGACGCCCGACAGGGTAATCTGGCGCGTCTTGATTCCCCAGGCCCACAGGCTGTCCAGGATCGCCAGCCTGATCTGAATATCGGAGATTTTCAGGGTGGGTTTTCCGGTCTCTCCGGAGAGCAGATCCACGTCCTTCAGGACCAGTTCCGGACCGAGACCAAGCCAGTTGGCCTCCAGTTTGCCGATCCTTACGTTCCTGCCCAGATTCTCCGAAGCCCATTGTTCCACTTCGGTCCGGTAGTCCGAGACCTTCGGGATGACCAGCAGGCGGCTCAGGCTGATGCCCAAGGCGCCAAGCACGATGATCAGCAGCAGCGCCAGCCAAAGTTTGAGAGCGAAGGACTTGGCGATATGGAGCACTGATACCCCGGGCTTAGCGAGCCTTGCACTGCGGGCAGAGGCGTTTTCTCAGTATTTCGAGACGGGTGACGGGGCACACTAGATCAGCACCACATCATAGTGTTCCTGGGTATAAAGAGATTCCGCCTGCAATCTGATGGTCTTGCCGATGAGAGCCTCGAGTTCGGCCAGGTTTGATGATTCCTCATCCAGCAGGCGGTCCACGACCTCCTGGGACGCAAGCACCAGCAGGGATTCCACATCGAATTGACGCGCCTCACGCAGGATCTCCCGAAAGATCTCGAAACAGGTGGTTTCGGCGGTTTTCAAAGAACCGCGGCCGCTGCAACAGGGGCAGGGTTCGCAGAGGATGTGCTCAAGGGACTCACGGGTTCTCTTGCGGGTCATCTCGACCAGTCCCAGCGGGGAAACCTCGGTGACCAGGGTCTTGGCGTGGTCCCGGACCAGACATTTTTCCAGGGCGCGCAATACCTGCCGTTTGTGGTCCTCATCCATCATATCGATGAAGTCGATGATGATGATGCCCCCGAGGTTCCGCAGTCTCAGTTGCCGGCAGATGGCCTGCGCCGCCTCCATATTCGTCTTGAATATGGTTTCCTCCAGGTTGCGGTGTCCCACGAAAGCCCCGGTATTGATATCTATGGTTGTCATGGCCTCCGTCTGGTCGATGATGAGGTAACCGCCGGACTTGAGCTCCACTTTTCGTTCCAGGGCCTTTTGAATCTCGTCTTCGACCCCATAGAGATCCAGAATGGGGCGGGCCCCGGAATAGTGGGAGATCTGTACCCCGAGGTCCGGTATCAGCTTGTAGGCGAACTGCCTCGCCTTCTGCCAGCCTTCCCGCGAATCGATGCGTATCTTCTCCACCTCCGGCGAGACCAGGTCGCGGACGGAACGCAGCAGCAGGGGAAGGTCTTCGTGCACCAGGTTCCCAGGGGGTGTGCTGCGGTAGCGATCCTGTATCTCCTGCCAGAGCCTGGAGAGGAATCGCATATCCGATATCAGGGTTTCGTCACTGACGCCCTCGGCGGCGGTGCGTGCGATGAAGTTACCACCGATGCCGTTATCGACCGTGAAACTCTCAATGATCTGGCGCAGGCGCGCCCGCTGTTCTTCAGATTCGATTTTCTGGGATATTCCCGGGTTTTCGAGGGAGGGCATGAACACCAGATAACGGGACGGAATGGAGATGTTGGTGGTCAGGCGGGCACCTTTGGTTCCCAGGGGGTCCTTCACAACCTGTACTGTGACATCTCCTCCTTCGCGCACCAGGTTGTTGATATCCTGGGTTTTTCCTTCTACCGTTTCCTGGTTGCACAATATATCGGTGGCATGCAGAAAGGCGGCCTTCTGGAGGCCGATTTCCACGAAAGCCGCCTGCATTCCCGGCAGTACCCGGCATATCCGGCCTTTGTAGATATTACCGACCAGCCCGCGACGTTCCGTGCGCTCGATAATGATCTCCTGCAGCACGCCGTTTTCGATCAGGGCGACCCGGGTTTCCGGGGGATTGATATTGATCAGGATCTCTTCACTCATGGGTTAGCAGGCCCTGGTGTTTTGTCTGTTTATGAGTGGGCAGATACCGGCATTTTGCAGCAGTTCGGCGGTTTCGAAAAGCGGCAGCCCCATGACGCCGGAATAACTTCCCGACAACCCGGAGACAAATACGGCTGCCTGTCCCTGTATGGCGTAACCACCGGCCTTGTCCCTCGGTTCGCCGCTTTCCCAGTAGGCTCCGGCTTCCCTGTCGCTTATTTTGCGGAAGGTTACAACACTCCGGCTCAGGCGCGCTTCCGCCCCGCCCGTAATGAGAACTACCGCCGTCAGTACCTCGTGACTGGTCCCTGACAGCTGCCGCAGCATATCGAGCCCCATGGAACGGCTGCCTGGCTTACCCAGGATGCGATCTCCCAGCACAACCGCCGTATCCGCCGCCAGGATCGGCAGGGACCGGGGGGGCGGCAATCGCCGTGCTGCCTCCGCCTTGGCGCGGGCAAGCCGCAGGACATAGTCGGCGGGTGGTTCGCCCCCTTTCGGGGCTTCATCCACGTCCACAGGGATGATTTCCGGTTTGATGCCGATCTGCCTCAGAAGCTCGCGTCGGCGGGGTGAAACAGAGGCGAGATAGATATCAGCTGACATACAGGTGTGACCGGGAACTCTTATTTTTATTACCGGGGCCTGTTAACAGGCCCTAAGGTACAGATTGAACTGCGACCTGTCTGTCGCTGAACCACACCATCATAGCATCCAAACAGGCCGGTGATTTCATTCACGATGATAGGGGTGATGGTTCAGAATCGTCCATGCGCGGTAGAGTTGTTCGGCCAGTACCACTCTTACCAGCGGATGGGGCAGTGTAAGGGGGGACAGGGACCAGCGCTCGTCCGCACGCTTCAGGCATTCGTCCGCAAGCCCGTCAGGCCCCCCCACCAGCAGCGCCGTGTCGCGGCCGTCGCTCAGCCAACCCGCCATTTTCTTCGCAAGCTGACCGGTACTCCAGGAACGGCCCCGAACATCCAGCGCCAGCACCCTGCAGTTGCCCGGGATCGCAGAGAGTATGCGTTCCCCTTCTTCCCTGAGGGTGCGCGGGATATCCGGGCGCTTACCGCGGTATCCCGGTGAGATCTCATTCAGTTTGAGACGGCAGTCCCTGTTGAGGCGTTTGGCGTATTCCCCGTAACCTTCCCGTACCCAGGTTGGCATACGGGTGCCTACGGCAATGAGTTGAATGTTCATGGAGGAATTGTAATCAACTGGTGTAGGAAGCCATACCTCTGGTGTAAGAAGATATACCTCAAGTTTGCTTTGTCGCACTGCTTTGATCGAGAATCTGCGGTCAGGCTCTTTGGGGTGTGCTCATGACAATGAAATATGTTGAACAAACTCTCCGTGCCCGGGTTTACGACGTGGCGCGGGAAACCCCGTTGGAGCCCGCGCCCCGGCTTTCCCTGCGCCTGGCGAACAGGGTCCTTCTCAAGCGGGAAGATCTGCAGCCGGTGTTTTCTTTCAAACTGCGCGGTGCATACAACAAGATAAGCAGCCTCACCGCAAAAGAACGCAAGCTCGGCGTCATCGGTGCGTCGGCGGGCAACCATGCCCAGGGTGTTGCGCTGTCTGCCCGAAAACTGGGGATCCAGGCACTGATCGTCATGCCCACCACCACGCCGCCAATCAAGGTGGAGGCGGTGAAAAGCCATGGAGCGAAGGCGGTTCTGTTTGGTGATTCCTACGATGAGGCTTATACCCATGCCCAATGCCTGGCCAGGGAGAAGGGTATGGTGTTCATTCATCCTTTCGACGACCCCTTGGTAATTGCGGGACAGGGTACCATCGGAATGGAAATTCTGCGGCAGCACCCGGGCCCACCCAAGGCGATCTTCGTGCCGGTAGGCGGAGGCGGGCTCATTGCCGGAATTGGTGCCTACGTCAAACATCTGTTTCCCGAAGTGAAGATTATCGGGGTGGAGCCCGAGGATGCACCGACCCTGTATCGGGCGTTGAAGGCCGGCAGGCGGGTGGTGCTCAATCAGGTCGGTATATTTGCCGATGGCGTCGCGGTCAGGCAGATCGGTAAGGAGACTTTCCGTGTCGCCCGAAAAGTGGTCGACGAGGTTATTCTGGTCAGTACCGATGAGATATGTGCCGCGATCAAGGATGTATTCGACGATACCAGAACCGTCGCGGAGCCCGCGGGTGCGCTTTCTGTTGCTGGTCTCAAGAAATACGTGGAGAGAGAGGGTATCTCCGATCAGTCGCTGGTTGCCATTGAGAGCGGAGCCAATATCAATTTCGACCGACTGCGCCATGTAGCGGAAAGGGCAGAGATCGGTGAATACAGGGAAGCGCTGCTGGCTGTTGAGATCAAGGAACGTCCGGGAAGCTTTCTGCGTTTTTGCAGGGCACTGGGAAACCGGAGTGTGACGGAGTTTAATTATCGGTATGCGGATGCACGTCGTGCCCACGTTTTTGCGGGTATCGAACTCAATGGAGGGGAGAGTGAGCGTATAGATCTGGTGAGGCAACTGCAGGGAAAAGGTTATCCCGTTGTGGATATGACGGAGAATGAGACCGCGAAGCTCCATATACGCTACATGGTGGGAGGGCACGCGCCCGGCGTGGGGGACGAGTGCCTGTTCAGGCTTCAGTTCCCGGAGCGTCCCGGTGCACTTTTGTCGTTTCTTTCACAATTGGGGGAAAACTGGAATATCACCCTGTTCCACTATCGCAATCACGGCGCCGCTTATGGTCGAGTGCTCATGGGAGTGCAGGTGGCACGAGGTGACAAGAAGCTGTTTCGGAAATTTCTCAGGGATCTTGACTATCCCTGGAAAGAGGAGACCGGCAATCTTGCCTACCGGTTGTTCGCCTGCGGGGGCTCCTGCCGGGATGAGTCATAAATAAACAAGGCCCGCCATAGGCGGGCCTTGTTTACAACGGTCACCGGTCAAATCGACCGGCAGGTCCTATCTTTTCCTCGGGGCGGCTTTCTTTCTTACCGCCGGCTTCTTTTTGACAGCTGCTTTTTTCTTTGCGGCTGCTTTCTTTCTTACTGCTGGTTTCTTTCTGACTGCCGGTTTCTTTTTCACAGCTGCTTTTTTCTTTGCGGCTGCTTTCTTTCTTACTGCTGGTTTCTTTTTGACAGCTGCTTTTTTCTTTGCGGCTGGTTTCTTTCTGACTGCCGGTTTCTTTTTGACAGCTGCTTTTTTCTTTG
>JAHEHQ010000215.1 GCA_024644505.1 Gammaproteobacteria bacterium | reverse complement strand
CCGTCCGCGCAGAAGAACACCTTGGGTGCTATCTGGCCGAACCTGTCCATCACGCCTTCCACCCCGAAATCCGGGGATGCGGAGGACCAGACGGCACCCAGGGAGGCGGTCGCGAGCATGGCAATGACGGCCTCCGGCATATTCGGCAGGTAGCCGGCGACCCGGTCCCCCTGGCCCACCCCGGCATGGACCAGGGCCTGACGGCATCGGGAGACCCCCGCATAGAGTTCATCCCAACTGAGATGCCGCTTTATCTTGTCT
Organism: Gammaproteobacteria bacterium; assembly: GCA_024644505.1. Lineage (GTDB taxonomy): Bacteria > Pseudomonadota > Gammaproteobacteria > Chromatiales > Chromatiaceae > JAHEHQ01. Next base: position 4,774 of record JAHEHQ010000215.1, on the reverse strand, counting down.
TCACCCCAGAAAACCAGGGCCTTTTCCGGACCGCGCACCCTCAGAAGATTTTCGGCATAGTTCAGCCTTGCCTCGGGGAACCAGCGTGCCCCGGGCATGCGTTCGGGATTCACGACCACCCGGTCGCCTTTTTCGCCGATGACCTCACAGAAGTCCCAGACCAGGGTCCAGAAGTTCTGGATGTCCGCGACCGACCATCCCCAGAGCGCCTTGTAAGTGTTCAGAGGCCTGCCGGACAGGCTCGATGCATCGGCCATGAATCGGGTAATGGCAGCCGCCTTGATCTGTTCAGGTCCGGGCTGCCAAAGGGGGGGTTCGGTCATGTTTTCGGCCATCTCCTAGGTAAAAATGACATTTAAGGAAAAGGGTTACTCCGCATCCGGCTGGTTTTCCGGTGATGCATCCCGAAAGGCCTGCAGTTTACTGCAGGCGGTTTCGATGCGTCTTATCGTGGGAAAGGCTTCCAGCGGGCAGTCGAATCTTCCGGCATTGTAGAGCTGGGGTATCAGGCAGCAGTCCGCCATGGTGGGCCGGTCCCCGTGGCAGAAAAATCCTGTCAGGGGGTTGCCCGCCAGGAGCGTTTCCAGGCCCGTCAGCCCCTCGTTTATCCAGTGCCGGTACCAGACCAGTTTCTGTTCCTCGTCCGCGCCCAGTTGCTTGACCAGGTAGTCCAACACCCTGATATTGTTCAACGGGTGTATCTCCGAGGCGACGGTCTGGGCCAGTGCGCGTACCCGGGCGCGTTCGAGGGGGGCACTAGGAAACAGGGCGGGCTCGGGGTGCGTCTCTTCCAGGTATTCGATGATGGCCAGCGACTGTATGACGGCCCCCTCTTCTGTCGCCAGCGCGGGCACCAGGCCCAGGGGGTTGACCGACAGATACTCCGGCTTGAAGTTCTCACCGCCCCCGCGCACCAGGTGTACGGGGAGAATGTCGTATTTCAAGCCCTTCAGGTTCAGCGCGATGCGCACCCGGTAGGCCGCCGAACTTCGAAAATAGCTGTAGAGTTGCATCATGCCTCGATCCAGGAAGCGCTAATCCTGCGTCTTGAATTCATCCGCGTGCATCCAGGCGGCATGTCGGGGCGCCTTTTTGGTGCGCGACCACTCTTCGAGCATGTCCCACTTTACCCCATCCAGGAGTTCCAGCTTTTTTTGTTCCGCCGGGTCGGGACAGGCCAGTTCTATGCGGTGGCCGTTGGGATCGAAAAAATAGATGGAGTGAAAGATGGAATGGTCGGTGATTCCCAGAACGTCAACACCGTTTGCCTCCAGTTGCGCCTTGAAGCCCATGAGGGTTTCCCGGTCCTTGACCTTGAAGGCGATATGCTGGACCCATTCCGGCGTGTTCGGGTCCCGTCCCATCTCGGGCCGGGTGGGCAGCTCGAAGAAGGCCAGGATGTTTTCATCGCCCGCGTCCAGGAACACGTGCATGTAAGGGTCCGGTTCGTGCGTCGAGGGTACATAGTCTTCGGCGATGGCCAGGAGGAAATCCATATTGAGATTCTTCGTGTACCACTCCACCGTCTTCTTGGCATCCCTGCAGCGGTAGGCTACATGGTGGATCTTTTCGAGTTTCATGAAAAAGCTCCTATTCGTCATCCGATTGAAGCCCGTGCCACATCTCCTGGTCCCTCTCTGCAGTCCAGATTCGGGGATCGCGTATACCCGATGCTTCGTCATGGGCACGGGTGACGTCGAAGGGCAGGCAGTGTTCGTAGATGAAGACCTGATCGAACTTGGGGTCCATCGTCTTGCGGGTGTGGGCCATGGTCTGCTTGAGATTCATGCCTTCGGCAACGGCTTCCTGTGCACCTCGATAGAGCGTGGTAACGAAATCCCGCGTATAGGCCAGGCCTTCGCTGACTTTTTCCGGCGTCTCCAGGGCCGGCCCACGGCCCGGGATAAGTTTTTCCGGTTTGAGCGCCGCCAGTCGGTCCAGCGTATGGGGCCAGTCTGCCAGGTAGGCGTCGCCCGTGTAACAGGCGGCATCGAATTCCACCAGATCCCCGGAGTAGAGCACCCTCTCTTCCGGAAGCCATACCACCGTGTCTCCCTTGGTGTGGCCCCGTCCAAGCTGCAGGATTCTGACCTCGAGTTTGCCCAGCCACAACCTCATTTCCCCCCTGAAGGTCAGGGTCGGCCATGTCAGGCCGGGAACCGATTCCACGCCCTGAAAGAGTCGCGGGAAGCGTCCGATCTCGGAATCCATGTCCTGTTGGCCACGCTCGCGGATCAGGTCATAGGTATCCTCGCTGGCGATGACCTGTTCCAGTCCTTCATCCCTGTATCCGGAGGCACCGAGCACCCGAACCGCATGATAATGGGAGAGCACCACGTATTTGATGGGTTTGTCGGTCATCTCCCGGACCTTGGCGATCACCTGCTGCGCCATGACCGGCGTGGCGGTGGCATCGATGATCATGACCCCGTCATCACCAACGATCACGCCGGTGTTCGGATCACCTTCCGTAGTGAAGGCCCAGCCGTGTTCCGACAGTTGGGAGAAGGTTACCTGTTTTTCCTCCAGGTCGGCCACGGAGGCAAATTTAGGATTCATGAATAGATTCTCCTGCGAAAATATGGAATTACCGAGCGCTATCAAGACAAGGTCTCGTACCCGGCAGCGGGTGTCGGCAGCCAGCGACCCACATGGATGTGGGAAGGTAGGGCAACGCATGGAGCAGTTGCCGAGATGCTGCCGTCAAGCCTGCAGGGATGTATTCACGGCGTCCCGCGGCCGGGTATGAGGGTTTGTCAATGCGCACCATAGTTTTGTAGTTTACCGGGCAGGCAATATCGTGCCCACAACTTCGCCAAAGCCTATTCTTCGGGCACCGGTCCTTTCGCACCAGCCGCGCATGATGACACTGTCACCATCCTCCAGAAAAGTGCGCGTCTCGCCGTTTGCCAGGGTCAAGGGCTGTTTGCCCCCCTGGGTCAATTCTATCAGGGCACCGGCTTCATCGGGATTGGGTCCCGACTGGGTGCCGCTTCCGAAAAGGTCTCCCGGCCTCAGGTTACAGCCGTTGACGGTGTGGTGTGCCACCATCTGGGCCACGGTCCAGTAGGAGTGACGGAAATTACTCAGCGATACCCGGACAGGCGGCGCCTGCTCTCCCCGCATTCGCTCGGACTGCAGCAGGGTTTCCAGATGGATATCGAACGCGCCACCGTTGCGGTTTGCCTCCGATTCCAGGTAGGGAAGCGGCTGGGGATGATCGGCGGGGCGGTGCCATTCGGTGCGAAAGGGGGCCAGGGCCTCCATGGTGACGATCCAGGGAGACAGGGTCGAGGCGAAGCTTTTCGACAGGAACGGGCCCAGCGGCTGGTACTCCCATGCCTGAATGTCCCTGGCCGACCAGTCGTTGAAAAGGCAGAGTCCGAACAGGTGCTCCTCGGCCTCTTCCAGGCTGACGGGGGTTCCCAACTCGTTCCCGGGACCGATGAACATACCCAGTTCCAGCTCGTAATCCACGCGTTTGCTGGGGCCGAGGCTGGGCTCGGCGGCATCCGGTGCCCGGGTCTGACCATTGGGGCGCCGGAAAGACTGTCCCGATATGCCTATGGATGAACTCCTGCCGTGATACCCGATGGGCACCCACTGGTAGTTGGGCATGAGCGGGTTGTCCGGGCGGAACAGCCTGCCCACGTTGGTGGCGTGATGGATGGACGTGTAAAAGTCGGTGTAGTCGCCGATGTGGGCCGGCACGGCGAAGCCGGCCTCCTTTTGGGGAACGAGGCAGGTGGCTATCCGGTCCGAGAGGGGGCCGTCAGACCGCAGCGCCCGGGACAGGTTGAGGCGCAGAGCGGACCAGGCTGTCGGACCCATGGACATGAACTGATTGAGGGTGGTTTTTGTGCAGGCCTCCAGTGCCCGGGCCGCCGTACCCTCGAATGGACCAAGCCGGTGCAGAGCGGCCAGATCCAGAATCTGTTCACCGATGGCTACGCCGCCGCGAAACGCTTCATTGCCGTCCAGATGTCTGAAAACGGCGAACGGCAGGTTCTGGATGGGGAAATCGCTCTCAGGGTCGTTGGCGGATATTACCCAGCTTTGCAGGGAGGGGTCATGGGTCTCGTTCAGTTTGGGCATCGGCTTTCTCAGGTCTCCTCGCGGGCTATATCCATGGCTTCCCGGAGCACGTCCAGGTTGCCGATGTGGTTGGACAGCAGCAGGAGCAGCCGGGCGTTGACCCGGGCGCTTTGTTCGTCGGACAGGTCGCGATGGGTGTCGATCAGCGCCTGGTAGAAATCATCGCCCGCACTGTAGGCCCGAAAGTATCGCTTGCCCGGCTGGTGAAAATTGGATTCGGTGATCAGCGGCATGATGTTCTCCTCAACTGTTACAGGTGGCGAGTTTCAAGGCGGCAGTCAGCTTGTCTGCATTGAACGATCGCCAGCGGGCGGTCACCTGTTGATCCGGCCTGATAAGGTAGGTGGTGCCCGGGCGTGCATCGTAGCGTTTGGTCGCCAATCCCCGGGTGTCCACGGCAGTGCGAAGGCCGGCAGGGGCGGTTCCGCGGTTTGCGATCACAATCGTCCGGACAGGAATTGCACCTGTCTCCAGGCGCTTCAGTCCTTCGATGGTACCCCTGTCCAGGCTGGCCGCATCATCGACGAAATGGAGTGCCGTAAACTGTTCACCCGCCAGGTTGAGCAGCCACGCCTCACCCCGGCTGTCGTAGACCGGTGCGTCATCCATCACCGCCCCCGGCACCATGTCGCCATCGAATGCCTCGTCATCCGGGGTGTTCAATCCCGATTCCGTCAGG
>JAHEHQ010000214.1 GCA_024644505.1 Gammaproteobacteria bacterium | reverse complement strand
CGATACCAAATGGTGCGAAGTGGTCAGCGATATGGTCCGGCGGGTGCTGGCCACCGAACTGGAAGCACAAAGCGGCATCAGGCTGAACACCCTGTCGGCCCGCAAGCGGCTGGTGGAACTGGGGTTCTACTACCCGCTGGCGTCCGTGAGCGCCGAGGGCCTGTCGCGGCGGCTGCTGGCCCACGGATTCGGGTCCGGCAGCAGGGTGGGGGAGGCCGTTCGCCGACTCTCGTTTTCCACGGTTCGGGGATACATGCGGGGGTTCATCGACCTGATCTTCGAAACGGGCGGGCGTTTCTACATTCTCGACTACAAATCCAACTGGCTCGGCGGGCGGGCAGAGGATTACGAAGGGGAACAGCTGGACCGGGTGATGGCACGGGAAGGCTATTTTCTGCAGTACCTGCTCTACACGCTGGCGCTGTATCGTTATCTGAGGCACAGACTGCCCGACTACGATTATGACCGGCACTTCGGTGCCGTGTTCTATCTCTTCCTGCGCGGGATGGATCCCGTTTCGGGCGCCCGGCGGGGGGTGTACCGCGACAGGCCCGCCAAGGCGCTGATCGAGGAACTCGACGCCTATCTCGACGATACCGGGCAGCCGCCGATATGATGCAAGGAATAGAGTTTCTGACCAGGCTTCGGGAGCAGCGCCGACTGACCGATCTGGATATACACTTTGCCGCCCTGATGTGCCGGCTCGCCGGCGAGGCGTCAGAGGAATTGGCCCTCGCGGCGGCCCTGGTCAGCAACAGCCGCGGCGAGGGCCATGTCTGCCTGGTGTTGGAGGATTACGCGGGAAAGGATCTGGCCGCTCCCGGCAATGCGGGCCCGTACCGCACACCCGGGGCAGCGGACTGGCTGGTTCTGCTGCGCCGGCTCCCCGTGGTGGGGGCACCGGGGGAGTTTCGTCCGCTGATCCTGGACGACCGGGGCCGCCTGTATCTCCATCGCTACTGGTGTTACGAGAGAACGCTGGCAGGTCGACTGCTGTGTCTGGCGCGGATGCCCGATTTCCCGTGGGACGAGGCGTCCGCGAGATCCGCGCTGTCCCGGCTGTTTCCCAATGCCGGCGACGAAACCCGCTGGCAGAAACTGGCGGCAGCCACGGCCCTGCTGCGGCCCCTGAGCGTCATCTCCGGCGGTCCCGGCACCGGCAAGACCAGCACCGTGGTGCGCATACTGGCCCTGCTGCTTGAAGGCGCCGACGGCAACTCTCTCGACATTGCGATGGCCGCACCCACGGGGAAGGCGGCGCTCAGGCTTCAGGAGTCGGTTCGCCGCATCAAACGGGGCCTGCCGGTGGAGTCATCGGTGTTGGAGGCCATGCCGGAAGAGGCCACCACACTGCACCGCCTGCTGGGAGGACGGCCGGACTCCATCCATTTCAGGCACAACCGGGAAAACCTGCTGCCGCTGGATGTCCTGATCCTGGATGAAGCCTCCATGGTCGATATGGCGCTGATGGCGAAGCTGCTGCAGGCCCTGCCGGCGCATGCCCGTCTGATTCTCCTGGGAGACAGGGACCAGCTGGCCTCGGTGGAGGCGGGCGCGGTCCTTGGGGATGTATGCGGATCACTGCCGGGTTTCTCCCGGGCGTTCAGCGGGCAGTTGCAGCGTCTGACCGGTGAGATCGTTCCCGCGGGCGAGGGTACCGGCTCTCCGCTGCGTGATTCCGTCGTGGCACTGCGCCACAGCTTCCGCTTCGGCGGGGAGAGCGGTATAGGCCGGATGGCGCAGGCGGCGAACCGCGGGGATGCTGGGCGCTGTCTGGAACTGCTGTCCGATGAATCCAGGCCGGATATCCGGCTGCTGGGCGGAAGCGAGGACTACCTGGACTGGGCCGTCGCGGCCTATCGGGGCTATTTCGAGGCCGTTGCGAAGGGGTCACCCGTGGAAGCGCTGCTCCGGGAGTTCGGACAGATCCGGCTGCTGTGTGCGGTGCGTCGGGGCCCCCGGGGTGCCGTTGAGGCCAACCGCCTGATCGAGCAATCCCTGGAAGGCGCCGGACTCCTGGACGCAGGCCGCGACTGGTACGATGGCCGACCGGTGATGATCCTGCGCAACGACTATAATCTGCGGCTGTTCAACGGAGATATCGGGATCTTTCTCAGGGAGAGGGAACAAGTCTGCTTCACGGGAGTCGATGGCGAGGTGCGCTGTGTGGCCCCTTCCCGCCTGCCCGAGCATGAGACCGCATTCGCCCTGACGGTTCACAAGAGCCAGGGTTCCGAGTTCGACAGGCTGTTGCTGCTGCTGCCCGACCGGGATACACCCCTGTTGAGCAGGGAGTTGATCTATACCGGCATGACAAGAGCAAGGCAGCAGGTCACGATTGCGGCCACCGAGGCAGTGCTCAGGTCCTCGGTGGAGCGGTCCCTGAACCGGATGTCCGGACTCAGGGAGGCACTTTGGGGTGATGCCGTCCAGGGGCCGCCTGACCCTTGACCTGCCTGAGCCCGGGATCCTCGGGTATAATTGCACCTTCTTTCGTCCCTGCCATCGAGTATCCATGAAATACAACGTCATCCCCGTTACCCCCCTTCAGCAAAACTGTACACTGCTTTCCTGCGAAGAGACCGGAAAGGCGGCGGTGGTGGATCCGGGCGGGGAACTGGACCGCATCATTGCCGCGGCGGAAGAACTGGGTGTGGAGATCGAGAAGATCCTGCTCACCCATGCCCATGTCGACCATGCGGGCGGCGCGGGCGAACTCGCCAGACGGCTCGGGCTGCCCATCGAGGGGCCGCACAGGGAGGACAATTTCTGGATCCAGGCCCTGCCGGAGCAAAGCAAGGCCTTTGGCCTTCCGGCTGCCGAGACCTTTGAACCCGGACGATGGCTGGAGCAGGGCGATGAGGTCCTGGTGGGAAACAGCAGGCTGGAGGTGCGGCATTGCCCGGGCCACACACCGGGTCACGTGATCTTCTTTCAGGCATCAGACCGGGTGGCCCTGGTCGGCGATGTGTTGTTCAGGGGTTCCATCGGCCGCACCGATTTTCCCGGGAGCAATCACGAGCAGTTGCTGGAGTCCATCCGGACACAGCTGTTCAGCCTGGGGGACGAAGTGGAGTTCATCTCGGGCCACGGGCCCCTCTCCACCATCGGTCACGAACGTAAAACCAATCCCTTTCTGTCCAGGTACTATTGACCCGTTCGCAACGATGATACAGACGGCTCTAATCGACGAAGATTCGCCCGTCTTCCCCGGAGGCGTAGGTAAGCCTTGCCTCGCGATTGCCGTTGACCCTGTATTCCCAGCACCTGGGGCGGGTCACGGCAGCGCACTGACCATTGGCCAGCATGACCCACCCGGTGCCGGAGCTGTTCCGGGCGATTATGGGATCCGGGGTGGTGGCCAGAAACAGATGGAATATCCTGGTGTTGGCACTGGTGCGGTTGGGCGTGCCGACGGGGACATGATTGCTGGTGTTGACGTTTACCACCTGTCCGTTGCGGTAGCGCACGGAGATGCCGTCGACTACCAGATCGACCCGGTCGGTATTGCCCTTGCCCGGGCTCCCCTGACTGAACCAATGGCTTCGATACAGGCTGGCGCCGGAGCGCAGGCCGGCGACAACGCCATCGGCAACGGCAGAATGGGCGGCATCCTGAACATTGATGAACCGGGAGAGAGCGGTGAAGGACAGAATTCCCAGGATGGTGACAATGACCACCAGTTCAATGAGCGTGAACGCACTTTGACGTCTGTGCCCTGTTGTTTTTCTCATTAACGCCCTTGATACCTGTGCCGAATCATGCCCTGCTGCAGGATAGCGTTCCGATAAACTATTCGGACTAAAACTGCCTCATTACCTCGCCGGTCCACTCCACTGACTGGCTGTAGACCTCTGTCAGCTCATTTTGATCCAGACCGGCAAACCCCATCTTGTCCCACTGCGCATTTTCGATGGCCCTGGCACAGACGAGTGCCTTGCCCATCATGCCTTCCCCCTCGAGAATGGCCGATTTAACCTCTTCACTCAGCGGCAGTTGCGCCAGAATGTGTTTAATCGGCTGTTTCATCAGCACATCGAGTGCCGAGAACATGCCGACCGTAAAATAGCTGTCCCTGGGCAGCCCAGCCTTCTGGGCAAGCAGCTCGCAGATCCTGGCTCTGAGAATTGAAATTTCCATCAAAGCGACAGGTTCGTCGCTCATTCCACCCAGAGCCAGGAGGGATATCCATTTGCGTATTTCGTCACGGCCGAGCAAAACGATGGCCCGCTTTATTGAATCCACTTCCTGCGGGACGCCGAAGAAAGGCGCGTTGACAAGTTTCAGCAGTTTGTAGCTCAGGTACACATCACGGGTGATCTGCTCTTCCAGTTCCTCGATGGGCGTGCCCAGGTTATGGATGGTTGCCAGCAGCTGGAGTATGGCAAGCCGGTTCCCGGAAAGATCACGACTGACATATACCCGCGGCCTGGCGAGAAAATACCCCTGAAGATATTCGAACCCTTTGTCCCGATAGGACTGGTACTCCTCCAGCGTCTCGATCTTGAGTGCCTGCAAAGAGAGGCCCTCGTGACGGCGCAGGAACTGGATGAGCTTGTCCAGTATGTCCACATTCACCTTCTGGACGTCGATCTGGAATATGTCGGCAATCGCTAGCATCTGCGGCTGCTTCAGGTTGGCCAGGCCGCTGATCGAAATCCCGTAACCCAGGCTTTTGATCTCTTTCAGTTTTGTGATGAGTCTCTCATCAGCCGCCATGTTTGTCGGAAGGTCCAGAATGACCTGCTCGGGCGGCAGTTGGACATCCTGAATGACCTCTATGAAGGCGCGGGTGACATTGATGACGGCCTTCCGGTTGTGGACGAACTTGTCCAGACCGAAATCCAGGACCGTGGAAGCCAGTACCTGTGCGGTGGCTTCCGTGGGATTAAGGCCATTGCCGTTGCCTCCGGGGGCCCGAAACAGGAGTTCATAGCCGAACACGCCCATGCGATCGTTATAGATCGGCTGCCTCGCAACCATGATCTGTTGTTCAGCGGCGTTGTGCTGTGGCTGTTTTGACGATGCTGGGTCCATGTTC
>JAHEHQ010000013.1 GCA_024644505.1 Gammaproteobacteria bacterium | reverse complement strand
CAAAGGAGGTATCATGGCGTACAAAACCTTAACCAAGGCCATTATGATCGCCGGGCTGGCGCTCGGAGTCTCTGCAGCGGCCTCAGCCGCCGATGCGAAACTGATGATGGGTGCCAGCACCAGCATGCTGGCCAACAACTGCCAGGGGTGTCACGGCACCGACGGCGCCAGTGTCGGCCCGGCATCACCCACCATAGCCGGTCTGTCCAGGGACTATTTCATCGAGGTGATGGAAGGGTTTGCCAGCGGCGAAGTCAAAGCCACCATCATGGACAGAATTGCCAAGGGCTACACCCAAGAGGAGATAGCGCAACTGGCTGATCACTATGCCGGGCTGCCTTTTGTGAAGGCAGTGCAGACCTTCGATTCCGCGCAGGTCAAAGAGGGTGGAAAACTTCATGACAAGTACTGCGAGAAGTGCCATGCCGAGGGCGGCACCTCCGCCGAGGACGATGCGGGCGTACTTGCCGGGCAATGGACCCAGTGGGTCAGGTGGTCAATTGACGACTTCCAGGCTGGTCATCGTGAAATGCCAAAGAAGATGAAGAAACAGCTTGAGAAGATGCTGTCGAAGGAAGGCACCGCCAGCATAGACGCACTTCTCAACTACTACGCCAGCCAGCAGAAATAAGGCAGGAGACATCATAATATGAAAATTACTCGTCGAGGATTTATACAGACCGCCGGTGCGGCCACCGCGGTAGGCATGGTAGGTGTCCCCTTCATCGCGAAAGGGGCCGGCAAGAAAGTGGTCGTGGTAGGCGGCGGCACCGGCGGCGCAACCGCAGCCAAGTACATCCGCCTGGCAGACCCCAGCCTGGATGTGACCCTGATTGAGCCCAACAAGGAATACTACACCTGTTACCTGAGCAACGAAGTGCTCAGCGGCGACCGCAGCCTTGCCTCCATCCGGTTCGGCTATGACGGCCTGAGAAAGCACGGCGTGAAGGTCGTGCACGACATGGCAACCGGCATCGATGCCAATGCCCGCAAGGTCATGACCGCCGGCGGCCAGAGCTTCGGCTACGACCGTTGTGTCGTTGCCCCGGGTATCGATTTTCGCTGGGACACCATCGAGGGTTACGATGCCAACGTAGCCAACAAGATACCCCACGCCTGGAAGGCAGGTGACCAGACCCAGACACTGCGTTCCCAGTTGACCTCCATGAAGGACGGCGGAACCGTGGTCATCACAGCACCGCCCAATCCCTTCCGATGCCCGCCCGGACCCTACGAGCGTGCCAGCCAGATCGCCATGTACCTGCAGCGCGAGAAGCCCAAATCCAAGGTCATCATCCTGGATGCCAAGCCCAAGTTCTCCAAGCAGGGTCTGTTCACGGCGGCCTGGACCAAGCTCTATGGTTTCGGCACCGACAAGGCCATCATCGAGTGGCGCGGCCAGCAGGAAGAGGCCGGCGTGGTAGCAGTGGATGCCGGTAGCAGAACCGCCACCACGGCATTCGGGGACGAGATCAAGGCCGACGTGCTCAACGTGATCCCGGCACAACAGGCAGGGAAGATTGCCCATGCGGCGGGTCTCACCAACGACAAGGGCTGGTGCCCCATCGACCTGGGTACCTTTGAGTCGAAGATGCACGCCGGCATTCATGTCATCGGTGACGCCAGCGTCGCCACCGGCATGCCCAAGTCCGGCTACTCGGCCAACTCCCAGGCCAAGGTTTGCGCAGCCGCTGTGGTTGCCATGCTCAACGGTCAGGAGCCGGGTACGCCTTCCTACATCAACACCTGCTATTCCATTGCCGGCAAGGACTACGCCTTCTCCGTGGCGGCCGTCTATCGCCTGGCCGAGGACCGTTCCAAGATCACTGCGGTCTCGGCGGGCCTGACGCCCGGCGACGCAAGCCCGGAACAGCTGGCTCGTGAAGTTGCCTACGCCTACAGCTGGTATGAGAACATCACCAGCGATATCTTCATGTGATCCCTAGGGATCTGTCATTGAAACGGGGTCGAAAGGCCCCGTTTTTTTGTGCCGTAGGGCCGAATTCATTCGGCCAAACACAGCCGATGGTCGAATAAATTCGACCCTACATGTCTTTTGCATAAACTCCTACCGTCAGTCGGAAGGATTACTGCCTGCGCAACGGACAGGTCGTACGGTCATAATCGCTTCCCAGCGAATCCCAGGCATAATCCAGGGCGTCTTGTACGCGGCCGAAAAAATGATCCTGCCCCATCACCTCCAGGAGTTGAGTGGCGCGGATGGTGTCCATGAACTGCTTCTTCATGCGGGCCACCAGAATATGGATGCCGTTGTTATCGAGACGCTCAACCAGGTGGTGCAGCACTTCCTCCCCGGACGAGTCGAGCTGGTTGATGCCTTCACCGTCGACGATGATGTATTTGAGTTCCGGCTTCGAGGCGACGACTTCCAGGATCTTGTCTTCGAAATAGCCGGCATTCCCGAAATAGAGCGAACCGTCAAAGCGAACCACGGCAATCTTGTTGCTGGTGGGCAGCGGATGAACCGTGATGTCACGCAATGTGCCGTCCTTAAATCTGGACAATTCCGCCACCCGCGGACGCATGGTGCGCGAGATAAACAGCAGAATCGAAAGTATCACGCCGATCAGGATGCCCCATTCGAGGTGGGGTGCCAGATAGAGTGTCAGCAGGAAAGTTATCACCAGCACCGCGCCGTCCTGGTGCTGTGCCCTCCAGGCGTGAACGACCGGCCCTATCTTCACCAGGTTGATCACCGCAAGAATAATCACGGCCCCCAGGGTGGCGCCGGGCAGATGATAGAGCAACGGGGTAAGAAACAGCAGAGTGATACCCACCACCGCACCCGTCACGATGGCGGAAAATCCTGTCAGGGCGCCGGCGTTGATGTTGACGGCGGAGCGGGAGAACGACCCGGACACCGGGTAACCGGAGAACAGCCCCGATACGATATTGCCGAGCCCCTGGCCAACCAGCTCCTGATTGGTGTCCAGACGCTGCCGGGTCCTGGCCGCCATCGCCTTGGATATGGCGATCGCCTCCATGAAACCGATCAGGGCGATAACCACCGCACTGGTCATCAGCTGCCCCATCACGCTGGTATCGAAATGGGGTATGACTAATCCTGGAAGACCCTCGGGAATCGCACCGACCACGCTGCCCCCGGCAGACTCGAAACCCGTGAGCCAGGCCAGCAGGGTCGTTACCGCCACCGCCACCAGCACGTTGGGCACCTTTGGATAGTATCGCTTCAGGCCAACCATAATCGTGACGGCAAGCCCCGCCATCCAGAAGGTCGGCCAGTGGGTGTTATCGACCGCTGCCATCACCGTGTTGGCCACCGTCTGATAATGGTGATCGGCTTTCTCCCCCGAGACGCCGAACAGCTTGCCGAGCTGGGAAGTGGCTATGATCAGCGCACCGGCGTTGGTAAACCCCACGACGACGGGATGAGACAGCAGATCGACCACCACACCCAGACGCAGCAGTCCGAGCGTGATCTGAAACAACCCCACCAGTATCGCCAGCACCACCGCGTAGGCGAGGAAGCCTTCTGAGCCGATCGCGGCAAGCGGCTCCAGGGAAGCCGCGGTCAGCAGCGACACCACGGCAACCGGACCGGTGGCCAACTGGCGGGAAGAGCCGAAAAACGATGCCACGATGGGCGGCAGCAGAGAGGCATAGAGGCCATAGTACGCCGGCAAGCCGGCCAGCTGGGCATAGGCCATCGACTGGGGAACCAGAACCAGCGCCACCGTAACACCCGCTATGACATCCGCCTTGAGTGTGGCGCCCTTGCGGAGCTCACCGATCCAGCTGAAAAAGGGCGTAAACCGTCCCGGTATTGACCTGAGTGTCTCCAGTAACCAAATCACGCGATATATCCCCACTAACCCTCGTTGCTCACATTGACCAGGAAATAGGCCGGTTCCGCATCCCTGTCCAGTGCTACAAAGTCAGCATGGGAGCGGGTTTCACCCACTTCCAGAATCTTCAGAGTCCCCTCTCCTTCCTTTTTCGTTTTGAGATGTGAGGCACCCACCTGGATTCCGTTGCGATCAAATATAAAAACCTTGATATCAGGGGAGATGATCCTGCCCTCACGATTGTCCATCACCACACGGTATTCATAGCGTTTGTTTTCCCCCTTGCCCGCAAGAGAGAAGATAATGTTTTTCACATAGGCACGATTGAGAGGTATCACCCGATCCATCTCCAGCAGTTCCAGACCAGGCAATCTGTCCTGGACCAGCGCGGCATTTTCCGTTTCGAGCTGCTGTATTCTGGGTTCGATCACCGCAAGCCGCCGTTCGTGCTTGCGCTGTAAAGCACTCAAGTCCGCCACTTCCTTCCGGCTGACCTGAAGGTTGACGGCCATCACGAACAGGGCGACAAACATCAAAAAAAGCGCCAGGTAAAGTACGGGTACCAACCATCGACGGGATTTCGATCTTCTGTGGCGTGAGTAGCGACGGGAGCTCATTGAATACGTATATCCTTCGTTATCGCTAAAGGCGGTTGATACTAAAGGTACCTGCGAGGAGCCCTGCGGCACATCCCAAACCTTATGGTCGGATGGCCAGCTAAACGGGCACTCGCAAAAGTGCAAAGAATACCACTTTTTAAAACACACATCCCTGATCAACCTCCGTTTGGAATTCGGTCAACCCAGGCCTCGGCGGCGGACCGGGTCAAATCCAGTACACCGGCGGGATACAGTCCGGCCAGCAGGATCAGCAAGCCGAAAAGCGTGACCATGAAAAGTTCCCTGGGTCTGAGGTCCAGCGCCTCGGCCACCATGCTGTTCCCCACCGGGCCGAAAAAGACACGCCGATAGATGCCCAGAAAGTATCCTGCGCCCAGCACCACCCCGAACAGGGCGGCCAACCCGGCCCCCGTGTGTGTGCCCAGGGCGCTCATCAGGATCAGGAACTCAGCGGGAAATCCCGAGGTGCCGGGCACCCCCATGCCGGCGAGGCCGAACAGCAGAAAGAATGCCGACAGCATGGGCATGGTGCGTGCTGCACCGCCCAGATTAATGAGATCGGTGGATCCGATACGATGGTGCAGAAACCCTGTCAACAACAGTATCCCACCGGCGACCAGGGTAAAATTGAGCAGCTGAAACAGGGCACCCTGCATCCCCTGGAGCGTCAGCGAGGCAATCCCCAGAACAACCAGGCCGACATGACTCATGCTGGCATACGCCAGCATGCCGCGAAGATTGGTCTGGGTGATCGCAAGCACACCGCCATAGAGAATGCCGACCACCCCCAGCCCGGCCAGCAGCCAGTGGAATTGCTGGGCGGCATCGGGCGCCAGGGGTATGACAAAACGAAGCAGTCCATAGGCCCCCAGTTTCAGGCCCGTCAACAGGGAAACCACGGTGATCGGTCCTTCCTGGGCTGCTACCGGCAGCCAGGTATGGACAGGAAACAGGGGCGTCTTGACCGCGAATCCGACCAGCAACAGAAAGAACACCAGTATCTGTGATTCCGGCGTAATGGCGGTGTTCAGCAACAGCGGATAATCGAAGGAGAGCCCGTCGGGCACACCGCCCCCCGCAACCGCCGCATGATTGAAGGCCAACAGGATAAAACCGAACAGCAGCGGGACACCGCCGGCCAACATGAAAAGGGTGTATTTGACGGCGGCATAGCGCCGATTGGGCCCGGTGCCCCAGAGGCTGATCAGGAAATAGAGCGGTATCAGGGTCGCCTCCCAGAACAGGAAGAAGAGCATGGTGTCCAGGGCACAGAAAACCCCGAGGGTCACGGTCAACAAAAGCATCAACAGGCTGAAATAGAGCCTTGTCATGGTGCGGATACTGGTCCAGGATCCGATGATCACCCCCAGAAACAACAGCATCATCAACGGCAGAAACAGTACCGATACACCATCGACACCCAGCGTGTAGTTCAGATTCAGGGTAGGTACCCAGACCGCCCTTTCGACCATCTGAAACCCGGCATTGGACGGATCGAACTGTCCGAATACCCACAATGCGAGGATCAGATTCGCCAGCACTGCCGCCAGGGCGATCTTCCTTGGCGTCCCGCCCGGAAAAAACCAGATCAGCGCCGCGGCGACAAGGGGCAACATCAGCATCGCCGTGAGAAGGGGGAAAGCGGTTGATTCTGCGGCCATCAACGTCCCCCGGCGCCGTCGAGTTCCACAAAGGGCATGTTGAGGGCTCGCGTTGACGACTCCACCAGTTCAAGCCACGGCTCGGAATAGAAACCGCTGCCCAGCAGGACGGTGATCACAAGCACGGCAATGAGCTTTTCAAGATGGGTGGCCCGCTCGACCTTCACTGCCTGCGCCTCATCCAGGGGCGGCGACAGGAAGGCGCGCTGGAAGGCCCAGAGCAGAAACCCCGCCGCGATCACGTTGCCCAGGGAGGCGGCTATGGTCACCAGCGCGCCGAACCGGTGCATGGCATCCTCCATCACCAGATGGGCCGCATCAAAACCCGGGGTGCCCGGCATGCCGACGATAGACAACCCCGCCACCAGAAAGGCGATACCCAGCAGTGGCAGGCGGTCGAAAAGGCCCCCCAGCCTGGTAAACAGCATGGTGTGGGTGCGCCGATAGACCAACCCGATCATGAAAACCAGGCCGGTGATGGCAAGCCCGAAATTGACCGTAAGAATGACACTGCCCTCGAAGGCATGCTTGCCCAGGCTGAACATGCCGATCACCAGAATGCTGGTATGGCTCACCACGGCAAACGCCAGCAACCTTCTCAGATTGACCTGCAAGAGCGCCATCAGGGCGGCGTAGAACACACCGGCCACGGCAAACGCCATGACGAATTGATGCCACTGGTAAACCGCCTCGGGCATCAGCGGAAATACGAAGCGCAACATCCCATAGACGCCGGTTTTCAGCCCGAGCAGAAACACCGGCGCCACCGCAATACTCCCGTGTTCGGCAATGATCGGCAGCCAGCCGTGAAACGGAAACAGGGGCGTGCGAATCGCCAATCCGTAGAAAAGCAGAAAAAAGACAGCAGAGCCGGCTTCGACCGGTACCGAAACACCTATGAGGTCCGGGAGATCGAAGCTCCATCCCAGGCCGGTCACCGCGGCGTGATTCCATCCCAGCACCAGGGTCCCGATAAGCAGCAGCAGCATACCGATGCCCATGTACTGGTAGAAGCGTGCCAGTGCCAGATCCTTTTCCGGTGAAGGCGCCCAACGCCAGATCAGGTAGCCCACGGGCAACAGCTGAATCGCGGAAACCAGAACGAACCACATCAGGTTTACCGAAACCAGCAGGCTCATCAGCAGCGACTCGACGAAAAAAACCAGGGCAAACAGCAGCGGGAGAGGTCTGAGTTCCCGCACCTGACCATAAATCACCACCAGCAGCGTCAGCAGCGCGTTGAGCAATACGAACAGCACCGTGATACCGTCCGCCGCGGCGTGATAGACGAAAGGCCCGATCAGTTCCAGCCTCTCCCCGAACTGCATGGCGGAAGCCGCCATGTCATAGCTGCGGTACAGATCGAGCGCCAACAGCAGCTCGAGCAGGGCCATACCCGTGGCAAGTCCGAAAAGATGACGCCCCTGCCCGCGGATCCACACCAGCAGGACAGCAAGCAGCGGCAGCAACTGAAGGGCCGCGAGAATCGGGTAGCCGGACTGTGCCGTCCAGTGGATCTCGCTCATATGATCACCACGAAGGTGGCCATGATCATCAGCAGCAGATAACGAGGCTGGCTGAGAAGCCGCTCCACATGCTCCAGGTAAACGCCAATCAGCTTGAGACCCCTCTCGAGCCCTTCACCACCCCCCTTCAATATCAGGTGTTCCTCGAACCAGTAGAGCAGGCCTGCGATCCACTGCACCAGGCGGCCCGCCACGCCGCGGGCAATGCCGACGTCACCCTTGCGACGACTCCGCTGCTGCTTGAGGGTCTCCCACTGGGCTAGCGTCGACAGGGCGCCGGCCCGATCCGGCAGCCCGATGATGCGGTTGATGATGCGTTGATCGAAATCCCGAACGTCCTGGGACAGGGAGCGGGTTGGACGCACCAGCAGCCAGTCCGCGATGGGATCCAGCCAGAACCGCTGCATGGCAGCGGCATGCAGACCCGGACGCCGCCTCAACCAGTCGGGAACCTGGCGTGCGGGTCTGGTTGCAAGGTGCATCAGCGCCGGCGCATTCAGAAACTGCCAGGTGCGCCATATCGCGTGCAGGGCCAGATGCCAGGCAGCCCACTCGAACCATCCCAGACCGCAGGCCACGAACATCAGGCCCACCTGGGTTGTGGTGGAAAACATCAGGGAGCTCTTTACATCGGTCTGAACCAGTCCCGAAAGCCAGCCGTAAAGGACCGTCAAACCACCCAGCAGAATCATCAGGGCCATGAGCAGCGGCGCCTGTTCCAGCAGCGGCTGCAAGCGGATCACCAGATAGACGCCGGCATGAACCATGACGGCCCCGTAGAACAGGGCGCTGGAGGGCGTGGGCCCCTCCAGGGCACGGCTTATCCAGGGGGAAAAGGGCACCTGGGCGGATTTCGCGAGCGCTGCCACCAGGAAACCGAAACCCATCAGACCCGCCGTCAGCGCACCCGGTATATCGGCCTGCAGGATCCGGGGCCACTCCACATCCCCGATCCAGAGAAGGGCGAGTCCGATACTCAGCAGAAAGCCCGCGTCGCCGATTCGGTTGGTGACAAAGGCCCGGGTGGCGTTGACCGCAGCCAGCGGGCGATCGTAGGCGTAGGCGATCAGAAGATAGGAACTGACCCCCGCCAGCTCCCACCCCACGAAGGCCAGGATGGCATTGCCTGCCATGACGATGAGCAGCATGGCCCCGGTAAACAGGCTCATGACCATGAAAAACCGCTGATAGCCGGCTTCCCTGTGCATGTAGTTGACCGAGAAGCGTTGGGTGATCAGGCAGAGTATTGCAACCAGGCACGCCATGGACAGGCCCAGTGCATCCAGGCTGAAGCTGATCATCACCTGATAGTCGCCGCTGCCGAACCAGCTTCCCAAAACCATCTGGCCGGGTGGTCCTGAAATCATCGATTTGATGCTCAGGGCCAACAGCAGCGACAGCGACAGGAGACTGGCTCCCGAAACCACCAGGGCGGTCGGCCTTTCGGCGGATTCACGCCGCGTCCAGCCGCCCAACATGCCCAGGCCCGTCCAGGCCGCTGCCAGCAGGGGAAGCGTGGGAATCAACCATGCCAGTCTCTCAAGCATGCCGGGCTCCCAGACGCGAGGTGACAAGGGCCGGTGTCAGGGGTTCCGTATGTCCCCGGTACCAGTCGGTGGAGCAGTCCACATGGGGCATCGGCATGGCCTGACCCGACCAGGGAACGAAGCCTTGCGCAGGCTCGAAGACAGCGATCTCACCGGATACCGGATCCATGGCCGACAGCAGCAGCCACCCGTTTCCGACCAACTCCTGCAGATCGGGCTGACGGCCATAGATCTCCGTCAATGTCTCAACGGTCGCCTCCGCCACCACCTGCAGCCTCATGGCCTCGTGGATCTCGATCATCTGGCGCGGCAATCCTGTGCGCAGATCCGAAGCCGCCCCATCCATCACGCCGAACAGCCCCGAAACGTTGTGGGTCACCTTCGAACCGCAGCCGTATCCTTCGTTGTCCACGGTGGAAAAATAGTATTCGAGGTTGATGCCCGCACCCACCGGGGCGTTGGCCAACAGGAGCCGCTCCAGCACGCTGCCGTCCGGATCGGTGGTGGCATCGTAGGAGATGAGAAAAACGCGCCGGTCGAAAAAGGCGCCGCGACTCATGGAGCGGCGGCCGATGAACGCCGCGGCGTTGGTGGCATGACCCAGCTCCGGGCGCGCCTGGCTGAAGTCCCAGCGCCGGCCGCCGACATGATCCAGGGCCTGCCTGATCGTTGGCGTGCGGGGTGCCGATGCGAGGCGGCGGCAGCGTTCATGGGCATGGCGGCCCCGGGCCTCGTCCAGCGTCAGGGACAAGGCATCGAAACCGGGACGGAATCTTCCGGGCAGCGCATGCAGGTCGTACCAGGTTATGCCCTCGGTGCAGGTATTGTGCTCGGCACCCAGAAACCAGGTCTGCTCCGGAATGGATATGCCCCGGGCGGCAAGCCCAAGACGCACCTCCGCGCGGTTTGCCAGGGCCGCCAGTATCCGGGCATTGGGTCCGCTGTGCCGGCCGCTGCAAGCGCCGCAGTCATAGGCCGCCAGGTGGGGATTGTTCTGGCTGTCCGAGCCGTGGGCCATGATAACCACCAGGGGCGCAAAACCCGCCACCAGCCCGATGTTGCGCAGAAAGGTCTCGACCCTGTCCAGCTGCTCGGTTTCGGTAAACCCCAGCCGGGGCTTCACGGGAGTCGGCACCACCCCGTCATCTTCAGCGGTGCAGATCAACTCTGTATTCAACCGACCCTCGTATCTGTCCCGCAACTGCTCCGAGAGACGCCCCAGCCCCAGTGGCGCAAGCAGTTTCGCGGCCAGCGTCAGGAGCGCGGCCGGTGCCGCGGCCATGATCAAAGGCGTGGAACTCAGCAGATTCCGGCGAATCTCCTGGTGCAGCAGGTTGCCCACCCGGAACCTGTAACCCCGCCGCTCGTCATGGAACCGCTTGAGCTCATCATGTCCGGCAAGGGGCACTTCCCGGATTTCGTGGCAGGGCTCGATGACCACCGGGGTCAAGGGTGTCGCCCCGGCATCATCGACGCCGCGCCAGAGGTTGGGGACGTTGAAATGGGCTGCCGCCCCGAAGGTCTCCAGTTCCGGGTCGATCTCCTCGAGATGCCTGCGTAGCCCCTCCTCCCGATCGTCCATGCAGAACACGAGCTGGGCAGTGGGATCCTCGATGCGACCGGGTTCACGACCATGATTCTCGACCAGGGCGCTGAAGATCTGATCCCGGTAATGGCGCTCGTATGCCTGGAGCCACAGGAAACCTCTTTCGGAGGTTGTGAGCCGTTCCAGGCAATCGAAGATCATCTGCAACTGTCCCGGCTCCATGGCGCGGATCTCGACGCCGCTCAACCCCAGATGCTGACACAGCCGGAACAGACGCCAGGCACTTCGGTACACGCTGTAACCCACAGGCCTGTCCGCTGCCGGGCTGTGCCGCCAGGTATGGACCATGTGGGCCAGAAGCCACCAGGATTCCCCGCTGATATTGTCCCGGGCGGTATGCTCGGTGAACCGCTGGGCGAGGGTCGCCAGGTACTCGGGCAGGCGGGCACCGTAAAGCGTGTATCTGACCAGAAACTCCCCGCTGCGATGGCGGAAATGCCAGCGAATCAGATCCAGGCTTGCCTCCACCTGCCACAGTTCGGCGCATAACCGCTGGGCAAAGATGTGCTCCATGACCATTCTCACCGCCAGGTAATCCACCATCTCCACCCGCCCGGGGCGGAGCTTGGCATATCCCGGATGCAGATGGCGCCAGAGGAACATGCCGGACCACCCGGGAAGTTCCAGGGCCAGGCGCTCCAGGTAACCGGGCCATTTGGATTGGCGCAGGCCGAGACGGCGCAGTTCCATGACAATGGCATCCATGGGATCGTCCGGCAGGGATTCAAGGTGGTCCTTCCACTCTTCCAGCTCTTCGAACACCCAGCCCAGATCGAGGGCGGCCTGGTTCCGCCACACCTGATAGAACCCGGCTTCCCGGTCAACGGCGTGCCAGGATGCGAGCCCCTGATCCAGGTAAGCCGCAACCTGCCGCTGAAGACCCGGCCTGAGTTCCTCCAGAATATCGTGTCCCGTGACCAGTTTGAGCAGTCCCCGCAGCGTGAGATCCTCGCCTACCCGGTCGAGCAGTTGATTCAACAGGTGTTCCGACTCTTTCCGGACCCGGCGATCCATAACCGGCTGTGTAGGACCACCTTCCTCGTGCCCGCCGGTCAAATCCGCCAGCATGCGGTCTGCCTGTTCGGGGTCGAGATCCACCAGGTCCTCCGGGTGAAGCAGGTAGTGGGTCAGACCCAGTCCCTCGAGACAGGCGCCCCAGAGATCAGAGATTGCCCCCGCCTCATCCTGGATACCGGATCGGCCGGCGGCGTTCATCAGACGCTCGCGATCCTGCCATGCGACATCGGGTTGAAAGGTTTCCAGTGCCCGCATCTCCTCGATCTGCCAGTTGAACTGGCAGGCGGTTACCGGGTTGAGCGGGTGCAGCAGCGCACCGAGATAGACATCGCGGCGCCTCAGGCACATTCCCTCTCCCTCGAAGATGACCTCGTCGGCATTCAGCGCCCCATTCCCGTCGAGAACCCGGATCAACCCCTCCCGGGTGATACGCCCCTGTTCGAGGAATTCCCGGTAGCGTTCCTCCGGCAGATAGCCGCGGGCACCGGTGAGCTTCTCCGATTCCGCCAGGGCCTCGGGAAAAGGCAGATGCTGATACCCGTGAAGGGTGTTGTGATGCACGAAATCCCTGATGGGGGCCTGCCCGGGCAGCAGGTGTTCGAAATGGTCAATCGTTTCCCGTATACGATCCAGGATATCGACAGCCGCCGCGGGCTTTCCCGAACCTGACATCACTGCACCCCGGCGAACGAGAGGCTGAACTGCGTGAGGGAGGCAGACATCAGATCGAGCAGGATAGCGGGAAACAGGCCCAGCAGGATAATACCCGCGGCCAGAACGGTCGCGGCGAGCATCTCGCTCCCCCTGAGATCGGATAATTCGTGCATGCCTGCCCTGACCGGCCCGGTGAACAGCCGCCCCACGGTTCTGATGGCGTATGCGGCACTGATCATGACCCCGAGACTGAGCAGCAGCACCAGCCAGCCCCAACGCTCAAAGCCCCCGATCAGGGCGTGCAGTTCCGCAATAAAGCCCACGGTACCCGGCAGCCCCACGGCGGCGACGAAAGTCAGGGTGGTAAAGAAGGCGAAACGGGGCGTTACACGGACCAGGGAACTGTAATGGTTGATATCCCGGGTATGGGTGCGTTCGTAGAGCAGCCCGATCAACAGGAACAGGGCACCGGCAACCAGGCCGTGGGCCACCATCTGCATGAGCGCCCCGGTCAGGCCGGCGAGGTTCAGGGTGGCGATGCCAAACAGTACCAGGCCCATGTGGCTGACCGATGAGTAGGCGATCATCGCCTTCAGATCGGTCTGCCTCCAGGCCAGAAGCCCGCCATAGATGAGACTGACCAGGGCGAGTGCAACCAGCAGATCCTGCAGTTCCAGAACCCCCTTGGGCAGCACCCCCGAAACCCGGATCAGGCCGTAGGAACCCATCTTCAACAGAATGCCCGAGAGCAGGATACTGACCGGGCTGGGTGCCTCCACATGGGCCAGGGGCAGCCAGCCGTGAATGGGGAAGATGGGCATCTTTACCCCGAAGCCCACCAGGAAACCCAGGAAGATCAGGGTCTGGGTGTGCTCCGGCAGCGACTTTGCCGCCTTGGCAATATCCACCATTGCGAAGGTACCGCCGGGTACGGTATCGAACAACACCAGCAGGCTGATCAACAGAAATACGGAACCGCCCATGGTGTAGATGAAAAAGTTGAGCGCCGCCCCGTGGCGGTTGATCCCACCCCAACGGTCGATGAGAAAGAAGAGCGGTATCAGCGTGAGTTCCCAGAAAACGTAGAAGAGCGCCCAGTCGAGGGCCATGAACACCCCCGTCATGGCCGCCTCCAGCAGCAGCATCAGAAAGTAATATCCCTTCACCTGCCTGTCTATGGAGGAAGATGCCATGATGGCAACCAGACTGAGCAGCGTGGCCAGCAGCACCATGGGCAGGGAAAAACCATCGACCCCAAGAGAGAATGTCTCACCCAGCCTGGGGTTCCAACGCTGCACCTCGACGAACTGAAGGCCGGGCTGGGAGGTGTCGAAGCTGAAGAGCAGGCCGCAGGCCAGGATCAGATTGAGCGAGGCGGTCGCTAAAGCCACGACCCGGATCAAACGATGGCTCTCCGACGGCAGGGCGGCGATCAGAGCAGCCCCGAATAGGGGCAGTATCAGCAGAAAGGTGAGAATACCCATACCCGTCAGAAAGGAGTCTTCTGGATCAGCGTCAAGCACTTTAGAATAGATTAATCTTCCTTCATGATAAATAACCTTGGCTGCCAAAGGGAAACGGTTTCCCTTTGGGTTTCTTGTCGTTGTCCCGGAAACAACCTGATAAACTGCCGGTTCTTTGATCTGTGCCGTCAAAGGCGGCCATCATCCACTCCAATTTCAGGGAAAAGATTGTTACAGTTGTGTTTCATTTTCGACCCTCCCGATACAGGTCCCGGACGGGTCCTAACTTTCGGTGCCAATAAAGAGAAATAATAAAAATGAACAAACCTTTATCCTTCATTATGTTCGCGCTGCTCTCTTTGATAGCGCCAGGGCTGGCCCTGGCTTCATCCGCGGGCGGGGAGAGACTGGACCTGACGACCCACTGGGTTGGATTTGCCGCGGTGGCGGTATTTGTGGTCGCCTATGCCCTGGTGATGGCGGAGGAGTTCACCCACCTTCGCAAATCCAAACCGGTCATCCTGGCAGCGGGCATCATCTGGGCCATGGTGGCATGGGTCTACCACACCCATCCCGAACTGCCGCCCTACCTCGCCGAGCAGGCAGTCCGTCACAATCTCCTCGAGTATGCGGAACTGATGCTGTTTCTCCTGGTGGCGATGACCTATATCAACGCCATGGACGAACGCAACGTGTTCGAGGCCCTGCGCTCCTGGCTGGTCGCCAAGGGGTTCAGTTTCCGCCAGTTGTTCTGGATCACCGGCGTACTCGCGTTTTTCATCTCCCCGGTGGCGGACAACCTCACCACCGCCCTGCTGATGTGCGCCGTGGTGCTGGCGGTGGGGGGAGACAACAGCAAATTCGTCCTGCTGGCCTGCATCAATATCGTGGTGGCGGCCAACGCCGGCGGCGCCTTCAGCCCCTTCGGTGATATCACGACACTGATGGTATGGCAGAAAAATATCGCAACAGCCCAGGGTCCGGTGGATTTCTGGGCATTTTTCGCCCTGTTCGTGCCCTCCCTGGTCAACTGGCTGGTTCCGGCGGCCATCATGGTATTCGCCGTTCCCAACATCAATCCAAGCGGTGGCGGTGATTCGGTGAGGATGAAGCGCGGCGCCAAGCGCATCATAGCGCTTTTCCTCTGCACCATTGCCACTGCCGTGAGCTTCCACAATTTTCTGCATATGCCGCCGGTGATCGGCATGCTGACTGGTCTTGCCTACCTGCAGTTCTTCGGCTTCTACCTGAAAAAGACCTCCCACAAGGATCATGCCGGCAAAACGGAGGACGCCGAGGCGGAGGGGCAGATGGGCGATCCCGTGGCCTTCGACGTGTTCCGGAAGATTGCCCGCGCGGAGTGGGACACCCTGCTCTTCTTCTACGGTGTGGTGCTTTGCGTGGGCGGCCTGGGCTTCATTGGCTACCTGGCCCTGACCTCCCAGATTATGTACACCGAGTGGGGTGCCATGTTGAATCTGAGCGCAAGCATGAACGCCACCCCGGCGAACATCGCGGTAGGGGTACTTTCAGCTATCGTGGACAATATTCCCGTGATGTTTGCCGTTCTCACCATGATGCCGGACATGTCCATGGGCCAGTGGCTACTGGTAACCCTGACCGCCGGTGTCGGCGGTTCCATGCTCTCTATCGGTTCTGCAGCCGGTGTGGCCCTGATGGGTCAGGCAAGGGGCAGGTATACCTTCTTCGGCCATCTCAAATGGACACCGGTGATAGCCCTGGGCTACGCCGCGAGTATCGTCGCTCACATGTTTGTGAATGCCGGCAGTTTTTAGAACAGAAAATGGGAGCAGCCCCCATGAGTGAAAAGGAAACCAGAGAGTACGCGGAAAAACTCGCCAATCAATTGATCAGGGAATCCCCCCTGGGGGTCGAGTTATCGGATGAACAGTGCGACATGCTTGCCGGCATCATCAAGGTCGCGGGCCTCAGGGAGGGAGAGTATCTCCTCGAGGAGGGCCATGTCGACGATTCCCTGCATGTGGTGGTCGGCGGCAAGCTGGAAGTCGTAAAAGTCGATCAGGGGGGTGAACAGGTGTCACTGGCCGTACTCCACCCCGGTGATATGGCGGGAGAGCTGGGATTTGTGGATGGCGCACCCCACAGTGCCGGTCTCAGGGCATTGGGTGAATGCGAGGTGTTCAATATCCACCGGGCCGACTTCGAATCCCTGATCGCCAAGGATCCCGACCTGGTCTACAAGGTCATGCGGGCGGTGATGCGCACCGTGCACAGGATCCTGCGCCGCATGAATTTTCAGTATATCCAGCTTACGGATTACATCCTGCATCAGCACGGCAGGTATTGAACAGGAAAGGCCTGTGCATCACCGGGTGATGAACAGGTGACTGCATAAGGTTCAGCGGTCAGTTGCCGCCTTTGTGTTTCCAGCGCTGCGCTTCCA
>JAHEHQ010000213.1 GCA_024644505.1 Gammaproteobacteria bacterium | reverse complement strand
ACGCTGATGTGTCTGATTCCCGAGTTGACACAGTTGGACAAAGGGAAGTCGATTATTCTGAACTTACCGCCGAAAAAGACAGCGGGTTTCGCGCGCCACTGGGTCAGTTCGTGGAGGCGTGAACCCCTCCCGCCGGCCAATACCAGGGCCAGAGTGTCGCGTGTCAGCCTGGTAACGTTCGTGTATTTTTCGCTGGTCATTATCGGGGCGCTGCAAATTGATTGTAATTATACGAGGCATCGTTGTCAGATGGCAGAAGGTCGCTGCCGATCATCACAGGATCATCATACCCCAAGAACTGCTTTCCGCTATAGCCCAGACAGGAGATTGAGACGTTTCGCTCGATATTAATCAGGGGACAGGCCGGGGAATCACCACCCGGGGACACAAGGCGGCGATCTCATCGTACATTTCCCACGGCCGGCTTTCGTAGCGCCGCGAAAAATGAAAGGGTATCAGGTGCTCCACCTGCGCCTGATTCGCAATCTCGGCACAGGCCCTCGTCGTCAGGTGGCCCGTCCGCCTCGCCTGCTCAGCCTCCCGCACCGAAAAGGTGGACTCGCAAAACAGCGTGTGCGCAGCTTCCGCCAGTCCGACCAGGCGCTTGCGGTTATCCAGAGTGTCGGCGAAGTCGGTGGCATAAACGAGCTTCACGCCCTGGCGGGTCAACGTCAGTCCGGCCGCCAGGGAGGCGACCATTTCTGATCTGCCGTCAGGCAGGAGGACCATCTCGTCGAGTTCGCCGGCCAGGATATGGTGCTTGAGACGGGTCAGCCAGGGCCCGGGCTCCAGCCGATGCTGCTCTAACTGCTCCTTGCGAACATTGATCTGCCGGGAGGCTTCAAAGGCAAACGCCAGCACAGATATTCCGTGATCAAGGGTGACGGCACGCACCAGAAACCCGGGATCATCTAACAAAACGCCATCAGGGGCCGGTTGATCAGCGAGCGCTTTTGCGCCGGGTTTACCCGCCTGCAGAGCATACCGTTTCAGGTTATCGCCGTGCAGTTCCAACACCTCGAACCGGGGGCCACGGTCACCGATGCGATCCCATCGGATGCCGGAAATCAGACCCTCTATATGCCCCGCCAGACCCGGTGGGCCATACAGACGACACAGGGATGCCTCTCCGATACGGGATCGCAGCAGCCAGATAAAACCGGCAATGTGATCAACATGGGCATGGCTGATGAAAACATCGCTCAATTGATGGGCAATCCGGGCGGGCAGCCTTGAGCCGTCCCCCAGGTCGAACATCAGGCTGCGCCGTTGATGGCGCAGGCGCAGATGCAGCAGCGGATCGCCGAAAACTCCGTTCATCAGGGTGGCCGTAACATCACCTGCGTGTACCAGCGGACGCACATTGGCATCCCCCTGAACCATGGCGTCGGGCAGCAGGTCCGATGGCGGAACATAGCGTACGACGTTGTGGGCAAACCGCTTGCCGGAAACCAGCAGTCCTGAATCATCACGGCCGGCATCACGCACCAGGAGCGTATCGGTGGGTGATGTACCAGCCGGCAGAAGCACCCTCAGTGTCCCGCTTTCCAGCCCGGCCACTTCTCCAAAAGCCAGCGTCCGGTTCCCGTGCAGAAAAGCCACCTGTTTGCCGAGCCAGGCCTCGGGTGCCTTCCGGGGCGGGGTTCCAAGCAGGTCCAGTGACCCGAGATCAACCTGGTGTTGATTCGCGCCCAGGAGATGATGATCCCAGAGTTGACTGCGCTTTCGGTCACGTGCCACCTTGCCGGGCCTGTGCGCCGCGGATGGCGCTTGAATTCCGATCCACGGAACGGGCAGCGTGTTCAATTCGTGCGCCAACGGCAGGGACTGACCTTCCCGAATCAAAACCAGTACCAGATCGACGGCCGCCGCACGTACCAACGCCTCGAGCAGTTCGGCACCGGCCACTCCCCGAATCACACCCGGTGCATCCAGCAACAGGGTACCGTCGGTTACCGAGCCGGCCAGATGGCCCACCGCTGCCGCGAGGGGGAGTCTGAAGCGGGCGGCGTCCAGCGTGCAAAGGGCCTCCATTTCAGCCCGCGCCCACTGCCCCTCCCGCCATATCCCGAGGCAGACCGCACCGGGAACACCAAACGCCGGCGATCCTGGATCAGTCTCCATGACACGGACGACTGACCCCGATTCCGCAATCTGCACCGCCAATCCGGCCGCAAGAGAAGTCTTCCCCGTACCGGGTTGCCCGAAAATCATGATCCGGCGATCCCGCATCTCCAGCCTTTCAGCCAATCGGCCGGGATCGTACTCGAACAGCTTACCCTGTGATAACCTCATCAGAGAGCAAAGCTTCCGGTCACAGTGAGAAATCCATCCTCGTCCAGGTGACCCTTGTCGCCCGTATTGAACCAGCGTTTCCCCTCCAGTTCGATGATGGCGGCCGCGGTTGCGTCGGGCTCGTCGAGATAACCGAGCATGACCTGGGTGCCACCGCACAGGATCAGTCCATCATCTCCCGGTGGCAGAGTCTCCAGGGTTGTCGGATCAACGATGCGGAAACTGCTGCCCGGCAGCGGCATTCCCAGGGTGCCTGGCCTGTTGCCGGGCTGTATGCTCCAATCCACCGGGTCGATGCGATCCGGTATGTTGACGCTGGCCACCGGCGTGGTCTCGGTGCTGCCATAACCCTCATAGATCTCCTTGTTGAATCTCAGTTTGAAATCCTGTCGGACCTTCGGACTCAGGCTGCCCGCCCCCGCAACCACGATTCGCAAAGATTCCAGCATCAGCCAATGCACCCGGCGTTCCCGGTTGAAGCTCTCGAGCAGGGACGGTGTTCCACAATAAACGGTTGCCTGGTGTTCATAGATCGTTTTGGCGATGGTCAGCGTATCCCCGGCATCAGGATGGCAGACAGCGGGTATACCCTCGATCAGGGGCATCAACCCGGTGACAGTCAAACCGTAGGCCTGATAGAGCGGAAGGATCGACATCAATACGTCCTGATCACGGGTATCGAGCACATCGGAGACCTGCTGAATATTGGCCATGATGTTGCGGTGGCTCAAGACAACACCCCTGGGTTCCATTCCGTCGCCATAGGTGAAGATGATTGCAGCCGGGCCTTCTATATCGATGTGCCGGCCAAAAAGAAGATAAAGGATCCTCGCGGGGAGCAGTATTGCAGCCGCCGAAAATGCGATGCGCTTCAGTCTGCCTGCGCCCAGATCCCGGCTCGGGAGGTCATGGATCCGGACACCGCGTGGCAGCAGAGCCGAACGACCGCCTGCCGAATCCAGCGAAGCAAGAAACGCCTGTGAGCTGTAGACGCTGCGAATGCCCGCCTTTTGCAGGGTAGCCTGAAGCGCCTCGGCCCCGGCCGTGTAATCCAGATTGACGACGGTCTTTCCCGCAAGCATCAGAGCGAGATTGGCCGTCAGCGCGGATACGGAGTTGGGCAGCATCACCGCAACCTGCTGCTCCGGACTGGCTCGGCGCATCCACAGCGAAAGCCTGAGCACCGCAGCCAGCATCCCGAACCCTGAAAGGCCGGCGGCACCATCGGCATCGATAATCCAAGGTTTTCTGCCCAGATGACGCGCAGTTCGCAGCCAGCTGAGCGGAACCGGATCCAGGGATCGCGTGTGCTGTTCCCAGGCATCGATGGAAAGATCGAAGATTCTGCCTTTGAGTTCGTGCACGGGGGTCTGCAACGGCAGAGGATTTCCGAATGCGATGATCACCCCCCGGCGCAGACGGGACCTGCGCTGCTCCTGAAGCTTCTCGCTGGAACGGGAAAAGCGGCTTCCCCAAAGACCCCGCAGATAAAAGGGCAGAATGACCCCTTCCACACCATTCACGCATCGTTCGTAGCCTTTCTTGAATCTACCCAGCTGGCCGTTGCGGCTTATGGACCCTTCCGGGAAAAGACACACCACCTCCCCCTCCCGAAGCAGCCGGTTGATCTCTTGCAGCGCCCTCTTGCTGTGACCGCTGGCGATGGGTATGACCTCGAACAGGTCCAGAAACCACTTCAGGTACCAAAGCCGGTAAATCGCACGGTGAATGACAAAGTGAATCGGCCGGGGGCTGGCGATCTGCACCATGGCCCAATCGAGCCAGCTGATGTGATTACCGAGCATCAGCACCCCTCCCTGCCCCGGCATGTTTTCAAAGCCGATGATCTCGATTCGATAGGTACTGGAGAAGATGCGGCCGAAGACATAACGCACCAGAGACTGGGGCAACTGGTAGATGGTGTACAAGGCCCCCGCCAGCGCCACGAACGTGAGCAGGTGAAACAGGCCGGTGCTGTCCAGCCCCTTCAATGCGAACAGAACGGTCAACCCCAGGAAAACCATCATCACCAGGTTCTGAACCCAGTTCTTGCCTGCCAGCACCGACCCCAGGTCCGGCTCACCGGCATTGAACTGTATCAGCGCGTTCAATGGAACAATAAAGATGCCCCCGAAAAACCCGAGCATCAGAAAACAGAACGCCAGCAGCCTCCAGTCATTCAGTTGCGGCACCAACGACAGCATGATGACCACGCCCAGTGCGCCCAGTGGAACCAGACCTGTCTCGATGTGGCGGGTCGAGGCCCGGCCGGCCAGCAGGGAACCGATGATGATGCCGATGCCTGAACAGGCCATCACACCCTGGATCACCACGGTGTTGGTCTCACCCAGGGTCTCCTGGGCCAGGGAGGGAAAGGCGGCCAGTACCACCTGGGATATACCCCAGAAAACCGAGAGTCCCACGATGGAAAGCCAGATGGTGCGGCTTGCGAAAATCCGTCTGATATTGAGCTGAAGGTATTGCCCGCGAAAATAACGCTCCCAACGGAAACGCCGGGACGGCGCGCCGGCATTCCTGTAAGGCAGCAGTATGGCAAACGCGAGTTCCACCAGGGAACAGGCCACCAGGAGCCACCCCGCCGGGGCGATTGCCTGAATCAGTTCCGACTCGTTTGTGTAACTCACTCCCTTGAGCCTGTACTCGAAAAGCATGGAAAACAGGAAAATACCCGAAAGAATGGCAACGAGGCTCACGGCCTGAATCACCCCATTGGCAGTGGCCAGTGCACCCTTGCCCACCAATTCCCTGATATAACCGAATTTTGCCGGTGAGTAGA
>JAHEHQ010000212.1 GCA_024644505.1 Gammaproteobacteria bacterium | reverse complement strand
AAGTCCTTCCAGCTCACCGACAAGCCGGGCTACGCCGTCGTGCACATTGAATTCAACGCCGACGGCAGCGAGGCCTGGGTCTCTGTCTGGAACCGCAAGGACAGCAAGGAGCCTAACGGCGAAATCGTCATCTTCGATGCCAAGACCCTTGAGGAGAAGGGCCGCATCAAGGGCTTCTATGCGCCCACGGGCAAATTCAACGTCTACAACCGCACTAATCACGTAACCTGATTAGCCGGTCAGACGGGACCTGACCAAGCGGGCATGGACTCTCCCTCCATGCCCGCTTTTTTTTAACATGCTGAGCTGCTCGCGTTTTCAAGGGCCGAAAAAATGTCGGACTATCTATTTAAGAAACCTGGCTTGATGTCTCGCCGAATGATCCTGGGTACCACCGTGGGCGGTGCCGTGCTCTTCTTCATTGGCGGTATCATTTTCTGGGGCGGCTTCAACACCACCATGGAGGCCACCAACACCCTCGAATTCTGCATCAGCTGTCACGAGATGGAGGAAAACGTCTACCGGGAATACACACCCACCATTCATTACTCCAACCGGACGGGCGTACGGGCCACCTGCCCGGACTGCCATGTACCCGATCCCTGGGTCCACAAGATGGTGCGTAAGATCCAGGCCAGCAACGAGGTCTATCACAAGATACTCGGCACCGTGGACACCCCGGAAAAATTCGACGAACACCGGCTTACCATGGCGAAACGCGTGTGGAACGCGATGAAGAACACCGACTCGAGGGAGTGCCGCAACTGTCACAACTTCGAGTCAATGAACCCGGAATTCCAGAAGCCCCGGGCCCGCAAACAGCACATGAATGCCTTCAACACGGGGCAGACCTGTATCGACTGCCACAAGGGCATTGCACACAAGCAGGTCAGGGACCTGCTCACCGATGAGGAACTGGAGGCCCTGGAAGCACCCAACCCGGATTACATAAGGGAAATCCCCGAGATATTTCTGGCAGGACTGCAGCGCGTGGAGGCCAGAGAGGCCGAAGAGGCGGCCAGGGAAAAACAGGCGAAGGAAAAGGCACGCGAGCAGAAGATAGCCGCAAAGGCCGCCGAGGAAGCACGCATCGAAGAAGCCGTGGCGCGGGCGTTGGCGGCCCAACAGGCCACGCTTGCCGGCACCGCTGCCGCAGGCGGCGGAGCAGCTGTTCCTGAAGCGGGTTTCGGCATCGACTGGGCGGACGTGCCCGCCCGGCAGATCACCCTCCTGTATCCCGGGGAGACCTCCATGGAATGGGTCATGACCGGCAAGGACCACGGTGGCGCACGGCCACTGATGATAGGCGGCGACCGCTGTACGACCTGCCACGACAAGGAGGCCGCCGACATGGGCACCAAGATGGTAACGGGTGCCAAGGCCGAGTCCACACCCATCGAGGGAAAACGGGGCAGTATCCCCGTCAACGTTCAGGCAGCCCACGATGCGGAGAATCTCTATCTGCGCTTCGAGTGGGAAGATACGGACCACATCCCGGTGCCCTTCGTGGATGGCGGGAAGATGGATCCGGAAAATCCCATGAAACTGGCCGTCATGTTTTCCACGAACGATGTGGAATTCGCCGACCGCTCCGGCTGCTGGCAGACCTGTCACCATGATGCCCGCTCCATGCCGCACAGCCCCGAATCCGCGGCGGCATCGGCCAGTGAAGAGGCGCAACGCCTGGACCTGAGCAAGGGCATAACCAAATATCTGAAGGAGAGCCGTACCAAGGTCGAGGTAAAGGGGCGCCGCGGCAAAAAACGCGGCGGCTGGGACAAGCTCAAGAGTGAAGAGGAAGTCAAGGCTGCCCTGGATGCGGGGCAGTTCATGGATCTGCTGCGCTACAAATCCGGATCCGGAGAGACCGAGGACGGCTATATTCTCGATCAGCGCTATATGAGCGGCGGCCAGGGCTTCGAGGTGGATGCCCGCAAGGAGGGCAATACCTGGGTGGTGGAGATGAAACGCCCTCTGAGTTCCGACAAACCTGGCGATCTGAGCCTGGCCCCCGACCGGATCTACAATTTCGGATTCGCCATCCATGACGATTTCTCCGATGCCCGCTTTCACCATGTTTCCCTGGGCTACAAACTCGGGTTTGACAATGATACCGAAGCCGTAGAGGTTAACGCGGTGAAGCGTGAACCAGCGGCAGTTGCGGCAACCGCGGCGACAGGAGCAGCCCCCGGACCGGCAACAGCCGGTGCCGCGTCATTCGACGTGGACTGGAGCAAGGCGGGCAGCCGCGAGATCACCCTGTTCTACCCGGGTGAGACCTCCATGGAGTGGGTCATGACCGGCAAGGATCACGGCGGTGCCAGGCCCCTGATGATAGGCGGCGACCGCTGCACCACCTGCCATGACAAGGAGGCCGCGGACATGGGCAAGAAAATGGTGACCGGCCAGAAGGCGGAAACCACCCCCATCGAAGGCAAGCGTGCCGCCATCCCGGTCACCGTGGAGTCTACCCATGACGGGGAGAATCTCTACCTCCGCTTCACCTGGCCGGAAGGGGATCACGTACCCGTTCCTTTCGTGGACGGCGGGAAGATGGATCCCGACAACCCGATGAAGCTGGCCGTCATGTTTTCCACCGATGACGTGGAGTTTGCGGATCGTTCCGGCTGCTGGCAGACCTGTCATCACGATGCCCGTACCATGCCCGACACCCCGGAGTCTGCGACCGCGGCGGCCAGCGAAGAGGCACAGCGCCTCGATCTGAGCAAAGGCGTTACCAAATACCTCAAGGAGAGCCGCACGAAAGTCGAAGTCAAGGGACGCCGCGGCAAGAAACGCGGCGGCTGGGACAAGCTCAAGAGTCCGGAGGAAGTACAGGCCGCCCTGGAAGCCGGCCTGTTCATGGATCTGCTGCGCTACAAATCCGGATCCGGCGAGACCGAGGACGGGTATATCTTGGATCAGCGCTACATGAGCGGTGGCCAGGGCTTCGAGATCAGTGCCGCCCAAGAGGCCGGCAACTGGGTCGTGGTAATGAAACGCAAGCTTCAATCAGATCAGCCGGGCGACCTCAGCCTTTCGGCCGATCAGGTGTACAATTTCGGCTTCGCCATCCATGATGATTTCAGCGATGCCCGGTTTCACCATGTCTCGCTGGGTTACAAACTGGGGTTCGACAACGATGGCGAAGGGGTGGAGGTCAATGCCAGGGCACAATGAGTACCGGCTGCAACCGCAGTGACGCCCGGAGCCCGTATTCCCGGGTGAGCCCTGCCAGCACACCTTCGATAATGTGGTTACCTAGTTCCTATGGTTGCAGATCCTGCAAAGTATAGGCAGCACCCTTTTCAAGCTGTTGATTGAGGTCAATGCTCCATCGTTCCCCCAACTGATAGATTTCGACCAAGACTCCGGAAGGCCCGACAACCTCGATGCGATTGAAACTAACCGTACCGAATCTGCTCCTGACTGCCTTGACAGTCGCGCTGGCGGGCGTGGCAAATGCCGACATCGACCCCGAGCGGCAGGCCGAACTCCTCTACCTGCTAAAGCACGATTGCGGCTCCTGTCACGGCATGCGACTGGAAGGAGGGCTCGGACCCGCACTCAAACCCGAGCGATTCCGTCAGTGGGACACGAAAACCCTGGCCGCGGCAATCCTGTACGGCAGGCCCGGTACACCCATGCCCCCCTGGCAACCTTTTATCACCGAGCCGGAGGCGTACTGGCTGGCCGGACAACTGAAAAAGGGCATCCGACCATGATACGCCCCCTGCTCGTCTTGCTGCTGTTCCTGTCGTCGTTGACCGCCGCCGCGGAATGCCTGACCCGAGGCACCGGCGACCTGGGCATCGTCATAGAACGGGCATCCGGCAGCATCAAGGTGCTGGACACCACCCGCCACGAGGTTTTATTTCACATTGAGGAATTGGGTGATCTCTCCCACGCCTCCGCGGTGTACTCCCGGGACGGGCGCTACGCTTTCATCTTCGGGCGCGACGGCGGGCTCAGCAAAGTGGACATTCTGTGCGGCACCATCGTCAAGCGCCTGGTGCAGGGCGGCAACAGCATCGGAGGTGCCATCTCCCAGGACGGCAGCCTGGTGGCCGTCTCCAACTATGAACCCGGAGGCGTCAAGATCTTTTCCTCGGAAGACCTCTCGCCGGTGGCGGAGATCCCCGCAACACCTCTGGAAGACGGGGAAAAACGTTCCAAGACGGTGGGACTGGTGGACGCGCCGGGGCAGCGCTTTGCGGTCAGCCTTTACGACACGGGGGAGAGCTGGGTCATCGACATGCAGGACCCGAAGGCTCCCGCAATCCGGCGTTTTACCGATATCGGCCGGCTTCCCTACGATGCGCTGATTACACCGGACGGCCGTTATTACATCACAGGTCTGTTCGGCCAGGACGGTCTGTCCCTGCTGG
Organism: Gammaproteobacteria bacterium; assembly: GCA_024644505.1. Taxonomy (GTDB): domain Bacteria; phylum Pseudomonadota; class Gammaproteobacteria; order Chromatiales; family Chromatiaceae; genus JAHEHQ01. The sequence continues at coordinate 743 of JAHEHQ010000212.1, read as the reverse complement.
ATCTCTGGTATCCCGAGAAGGGGCCGCGCCTGATCCTGGAAAACTACGGGAAGGGGGAAGAGAAACTGCCCGTCTATAAAATGCCCCATCTGGAGGGCTGGGCGATTGCGGGACACCGGGCCTTTCTGCCGGCGGTGGGCCGTCATGAGGTACTGGTGGTCGACATGAGCGACTGGAGCCAGGTGGCCCGGATACCGGTTCACGGTCAACCAGTGTTCGTCATGGCGAGGCCGGACGGCCGCCAGGTCTGGGTAAACTACGCTTTTCCGGACAACGATACCATTCAGGTCATAGACACCGAGAGCATGCAGATCGTGAAAACCTTCCAACCGGGCAAGGGGGCACTGCACATGGAGTTCACCCCGCGGGGGGAAGAGGTATGGATCTCGATTCGGGACAAGGACGAGATACAGGTCTACGACACTCGGACCCTGGAACAGACCCACAGCCTGCCGGCGGAAAAACCCAGCGGCATCTTTTTCACCTCCCGCGCCCATCAGACGGGGTTGTAATGCCGACCCCCGCACAACAGTTAGGGCAGAATCCCGATTTCAGGGAAACCAAGCCGGAGCTACGTTTGAACGACCTGGAGAAAAGACTGCTCAACGAATTCCAGAAAGGGCTGCCGCTCTCCCCCACCCCGTTTGCCGACATGGCCGATTCCCTGGGAACCAGCGAGGCACTGGTGCTGCAGATCCTGAAGCGGCTGCAGAAGCAGGGGGTGGTCAGTCGCGTCGGGCCGG
>JAHEHQ010000012.1 GCA_024644505.1 Gammaproteobacteria bacterium | reverse complement strand
AGCCCTGTTCATGGGCGGCGGCACGGGTGCTGTCCATGAACTCCCTGACCCCCGGGTAACGATCGAAATAGAGATCCACATAGGTCTGGGCGGCACTGCGCTCGATGCCCAGCTGCCGCGCCAGGCCGAAGGCCGACATCCCGTAGATCAGCCCGAAATTGATTGCCTTGGCGGACCGGCGCTGCTCCGCGCTCACCGCATCGACGGATTCGACGCCGAATACCTCGGCTGCCGTGGCGCGGTGGATGTCGGCACCTTCGGCGAACGCCTTCAACAGCCCCGGATCCCCCGACAGGTGGGCCATGATCCTCAGTTCGATCTGGGAGTAGTCCGCGGCCACCATGCGGTAGCCTTCCTCCGGGACAAAAGCCCGGCGGATGCGCCTGCCCTCCTCGCTGCGCACGGGAATGTTCTGCAGATTGGGATCCGTGGAGCTGAGACGTCCGGTAGCGGCAACCGCCTGATGATAGGAGGTGTGAACCCGCCCGGTGTCCGGGTCAACCATGCGCGGCAGTTTCTCCGTATAGGTGGATTTCAGCTTGGCCAGACCCCGATGCTCCAGTATCAGGGAGGGTAACTCGAAGCCTCGCTCGGCCAGTTCCTGCAGCACCGATTCCGAGGTAGAGGGCGCCCCTTTTGGCGTCTTCGAGATAACAGGCAGTTCGAGCTTCTGGAAAAAAATCTCACCGATCTGCTTGGGCGATCCCAGGTTGAACGGCTGGCCCGCCATCTCGTAGGCCTGCTGCTCCAGGGACGACATGCGCTTGGCAAGTTCCCCGCTCTGGCGATCCAGCATGTCGCTGTCGATTCGTACACCGGTGCGCTCCATCCGCGACAGCACCGGCACCAGGGGCATCTCCAGTTCCAGGAACAGTCGCTCCAGGGTGGGTTCGGCCTGGAGCCGGGGCCAGAGTGCCTGGTGCAGCCGCAGGGTGATATCCGCATCCTCCGCGGCATAGGGGCCGGCCTGGTCCAGGGGCACCTGCCCGAACCCCAGCTGCTTGGCGCCTTTGCCCGCCACGTCCTCGTACTTGATGGTCTGGTGCTCCAGATACTTTCGGGCGAGGGAGTCCATGTCGTGGCGGGTGGCGGTGGAATCCAGCACATAGGACTCCAGCATGGTGTCATAGGCAATCCCCTGCATGGCGATGCCGTGGCGGGCCAGGACGCTCATGTCGTATTTCAGGTTCTGCCCCAGCTTTGATCTGCCCGGGTCTTCCAGCATAGGCTTCAGGGCCTCGAGCACCATCTCCCGGTCCAGTTGGTCCGGTGCGCCCGGATAGTCGTGTGCCAGGGGCACATAGGCTGCCTTTCCCGATTCCACGGCGAAGGAGACACCGACTACCAGGGCCCGCATATAGTTCAGACTGGTTGTCTCTGTGTCGAAGGCAAACAGGGTCGCCTCTCTAAGAGTCCCAAGCCAGCGGTCGAGACCGGCCTTGTCAAGAAGGATCTCATACTCCCCCAACCGTGATTCGGACCTGTTTTCCTCAGGCTCGGCCCCGGTTTCTTCCAGGGTCGCCAGCAGACGGCGGGATTCGATGCGGCCATACAGGGCCCTGAGTGCCTCGACATCCCCGGGACCCGGCTTGAGTTCTCCCGGACCCTGATCCAGGTCGACATCAAGCCGGATGGAAGCCAGCTGGCGGGCCATGGGAAGCTGATCCAGGCTCGACCTGAGATTTTCTCCGACCTTGCCCCCGATTTCATCGGCATGTTCCATGACACCCTCCAGGGTGCCGTATTGTGACAGCCATTTGGCAGCGGTCTTCGGCCCGCACTTGGGCACGCCCGGAATGTTGTCGGAAGCGTCACCCACCAGGGCGAGATAATCGACGATCTGCTCCGGGGTCACACCGAATTTGTCCACCACCCCCGCCCTGTCCAGGACGGCGTTTTTCATGGTGTCGATGAGGGTCGTGCGCTCATCGACCAACTGCGCAAGATCTTTGTCGCTGGTCGATATCAGCACCTGCATGCCCTGGCCGGATGCCCGGGTGGCCAGGGTGCCGATGACATCGTCTGCCTCCACCCCGGGGACCATGAGCAGGGGCAGTCCGAGGGCCTCCACGATCCGGTGCAGGGGCTCTATCTGCATCCGCAATTCATCCGGCATCGGCGGCCGGTTCGCCTTGTACCGGTCGAAAATCTCGTTGCGGAAGGTGTCTCCCGGCGCATCAAATACCACGGCCATGTGCTCGGGCTTATAGTCGCCGATAAGCTTGCGCAGCATGTTGATCACACCCACAATCGCCCCCGTGGCCTCCCCCCGGGAGTTCGTCAGGGGTGGCAGGGCGTGAAAGGCTCTAAAAAGATAGGAAGATCCATCCACCAGGATGAGGGGCGGGGTTTCAGGCATCGGGTTATTTTCAGGTTGGATTAATCGTCATGCAGAATAACCCAAAATTGCCGAAACGGCATACCTTGAACCCGGGCATGTTCAGACAAGGTATCCGGTGGACTTCGACACCCACCCCATTGCGATCTGCGGGAACCTTGACTAAGGTGCCGTCATTCCACGACAAAAAAGAGACACCACAACCATGTTGAGCGACGAGCAGTGGTTTACCGAGTACTGCGAGGAGGCCGGCTCGGCGCATTCCTTCCGCATAAAGGCCAGGCTTCACGAGGAACAGACCCGGTATCAGAAGATCGAGATCTACGAAACCACCCACTTCGGAAAGCTGATGGTCATCGATGGCTTCATCATGCTCAGCGCCAGGGATAACTTCATCTACCACGAAATGCTGGCCCACCCGATACTCTACCTCCACGATGCGCCCAGGCGGGTCGCCATCGTCGGCGGTGGCGACTGCGGGACACTCAATGAGGTGCTGAAACACCCCGAGGTCGAGCAGGTCACCCTGATCGATATCGATGAACGAGTGGTCCAACTGTCGGAGGTTCATTTCCCGGAACTCTGCGGCCGTAACGGTGACTCCAGGGCGGAGTTCTGCTTTACCAACGGGTACAGATGGATGGCAGAGGCCCCCGGGGAGTCCCTCGATATCATCATCGTCGACAGCACCGACCCCATCGGACCCGGCGAGATACTCTTCTCGGGGGAGTTCTACAGCGCCTGCGAAAAGACACTGAAAAACGGCGGCATGCTGATTCAGCAAAGCGAATCCCCGCTGCTGCACATGGACATACTCCAGGGGATGTACCGTGAGATGAAGGGCGCCGGATTCAGCCACCGGAAATCCCTGTTCTTTCCCTTGAGCGTCTACCCCTCAGGCTGGTGGAGCGCCAGCATGGCCCGCAAGGGTGAGCCTATCGGGGGGTTCAGAGAGGAGGATGCGAGGAACCGGCCGTTTCGGACCCGCTACTACAATGTCGACATTCACCGTTCATCCTTCTGCGCACCGGAGTTCTTCTATCGGGAACTGGGTGATGCAGGGCCTCCCGCATCTACCGAGGTGTTTACAGGCTAGTGGGCCGCATAGAGCACAGCGAAATGCGGGGTGATTCATCGGTAGAATTTTAACCTGCGTTTCGCTGCGCTCTACGCAGGCTACCAGACACATAAAAACGGGCGCCGAAGCGCCCGCTTTTCTCCTTTTGTTTGCCGGTCAGACGCCGGAACCCCGGGAACCCACGAACTCGGGGTAGGCCTCGATGCCGCACTCCCCGATGTCCAGTCCCTCGTATTCCTCTTCTTCGCTGACCCTCACACCCATGATCAGCTTGATGATCAGCCAGACGATCAGGCTGGTACCGAACACCCAGACGAAGATCGTCAGCAGACCCACGAACTGGCCACCGAAGCTGGCCCCGCTATTGGTCAGGGGTACCGCCATCAGGCCCCACATGCCGACCACGCCGTGCACCGATATGGCACCGACCGGGTCATCGATCTTCAGCTTGTCGAGGGTGATAATGGCAAACACCACCAGCGCACCGCCGGCACCGCCGATCAGGGTCGCCACCAGTGGGGACGGGGTGGACGGCTCGGCAGTGATTGCAACCAGACCGGCCAGGGCACCGTTGAGCGTCATGGTCAGGTCCGCCTTGCCGAAGAGCATGCGGGCGACCAGCAGGGCCATGATCACGCCACCAGCCGCGGCAGCGTTGGTGTTGAGGAAGACCATGGCGACCGAGTTGGCATTTGCCGCATCCCCCAGTTTCAATACGGAACCGCCATTGAAACCGAACCAGCCCATCCAGAGGATGAAGGTGCCGAGGGTGGCCAACGGCAGGTTGGCGCCTGGGATCGGCTTGATCTCTCCTTTCGGCCCGTATTTGCCCTTTCTCGGACCGAGCAGCAGGACGCCTGCGAGCGCGGCTGCAGCGCCGGCGAGGTGAACGATGCCGGAACCGGCAAAATCCGAGAATCCGAAGTCATCACCCAGACTGAATAATCCGAAGACGCTCTTGCCGCCCCAGGTCCAGGCGCCTTCCATGGGATAGATGAAGGCGGTCATCACCACCGCGAACAGGGCGAAGGACCAGAGCTTCATGCGCTCGGCCACGGCACCGGAGACGATGGACATGGCGGTGGCCACGAACACAACCTGGAAAAAGAAATCGGAGGCGTTGGAATACACTGATCCGCCATCGAATCCCGCCTCTGCCGATTCCTTGAGTACACTCGCCGTCAGGGCGTCCGCACTCTCGGCACCGTCCAGCGCGATACCGTTCAGGAAGATACCCCCGTCGTACATGATGTCATAGCCGATCACCAGGTAGGCGGTACAGGCAATGGCGAATAGCATGACATTCTTGGTGAGGATCTCCGTGGTGTTTTTCGCCCGCACCAGGCCGGCCTCGAGCATGGAGAAGCCGGCTGCCATCCACATCACCAGCGCACCCATGACCAGAAAGTAAAAGGTGTCGATGGCGTACTGTAATTCAAAAATATGATTTTCCATCAGGATTCATCCTCTCAAAGTGCATCCGTGCCGGTCTCGCCGGTACGGATGCGTACTACCTGGTCGAGGCTGGAAACAAAAATCTTTCCATCCCCTATCTTGCCGGTCTTGGCCGCACCGCTGATCGCCTCGATCACCTGATCGAGCTGTTCGGCGCTCACCGCCACCTCCACCTTGATCTTGGGCAGAAAATCCACCACGTATTCGGCCCCACGGTAGAGTTCGGTATGGCCCTTTTGCCGGCCGAAGCCTTTTACCTCGATAACGGTAATACCGGATGCACCAACTTCCGACAGTGCCTCACGGACATCATCGAGCTTGAACGGCTTGATGATTGCTGTAACCAGTTTCATTGCTGTTTCTCTCCTGCTGCTTGGATTCAGGCCTTCTGACCTGGATGAACGACATTGACTGACCGGGAGCTACCCGACCTGATTCGATGCTATGCAATGCACCTACTGTGCCAACCTGAATTTTTTTGCTGAAATACAAGCAGATATTGAGCAAAGCGTCGTTCTGACGAAACCAGCCCGCACCAAGTTGGACCGGCATTACGCCGGATACAGGGGCTACGCACCCTTTTGGTGCCATGACTCACCGGGGGCCGGGACACACCCGTCGGTTGGAAGGCTGGACAACCTGCGGCAGTGCCGTTAAGGTTCGTCCATGATTGACCCCAAGCTACTGGATGACCTGGCGAAACGGCTGTCCGCAAGCGTGCCGACCGGCCTGCAGTCCCTGCAACAGGACCTGCAGAAGAACCTGCGTTCATCGCTGGAGAGCAGCCTCTCGCAGCTCGACCTGGTGACCCGGGAGCAGTTCGATATCCAGTGTGCCGTGCTCTCCAGAACCCGGGAGAAGCTGGAGATGCTGGATCAGCAGGTGAGGGATCTGGAAAAGGCGTTGGCCGGCGAAGGGGGAAAGCAGCCCCAGCCGTAAACCGGCCGTTTTAAGGTTTCCTAAAGCACCAAGGAAGGTGAATCATGTCCCTGTCTGTCCTGTTCAGCCGCGCCCGCAGCGGCATCGATGCCCCGCTCGTCACCGTGGAGGTTCATCTCGCCAACGGCCTGCCCAGCCTGTCAACGGTCGGCCTGCCGGAGATGGCGGTCAAAGAGAGCAAAGACCGGGTGCGCGGCGCGCTGTTGAATTCCCGCTTCGACTTTCCCGCTCGGCGCATCACCATCAACCTGGCGCCGGCGGATCTGCCCAAGGAGGGCGGGCAATTCGATCTGCCCATTGCCTTAGGCATCCTGGCCGCCTCAGGGCAGGTCGACGGGACAGCCCTGAAAGCCTATGAATTTGTTGGTGAGCTTGCCCTGTCCGGTGAACTGCGTCCGGTCAAGGGGGTACTGCCGGTGGCAGCGGCTGCCGCCCGAGCCGGCAGATCCCTGGTGCTGCCGGCGGGAAACGCCGGGGAGGCAGCGCTGGTCAGGGGACTCTCCGTCTATCCTGCACGCAGCCTGTTGGAGGTTTGTGAACACCTGACCGGAAACCGGCACATAGAAGCCTTTCAGGGCCAGGCGCCCGCCGCCTCGGGATACGATGGATATGATCTGATTGAGGTCAAAGGCCAGCAGCATGCCAAGAGGGCGCTGGAGGTGGCCGCGGCGGGCGGCCACAGTCTGTTGATGATCGGCCCGCCCGGCTCCGGCAAATCCATGCTGGCCAGCCGGCTGCCCTCCATCCTGCCGCCCATGACAGAGCGGGAAGCCCAGGAAACCGCAGCGCTGCTTTCCGTGAGCAGCCGGGGATTCCGGCTCCAGGACTGGAAGCGGCGCCCTTACCGTGCACCCCATCATACGGCTTCCGGCGTGGCGCTGGTCGGCGGCGGCAGCAATCCAAAGCCCGGGGAAATCTCTCTTTCCCACAACGGCGTGCTCTTTCTCGACGAACTGCCGGAATTCAGCCGCGCGGTGCTGGAGGTCCTCAGAGAGCCCATGGAGAGCGGTGCCATCACCATCTCCCGCGCCGCCAGACAGGCAGAGTTCCCGGCCCGTTTTCAGCTGATCGCGGCAATGAACCCCTGCCCGTGCGGCTATCTCGGTGACGACTACGGCAGGGAGTGCCGGTGCACCCTGGACCAGGTGGCCCGCTACAGAAATCGCCTGTCAGGTCCCCTGATGGACCGCATCGACATGCACATCGAGGTCCCGCGTCTGCCTTTGGAACTGATGGTGCCGGAAAATGGCCCGCCAGCCGAACCCAGCGATGCGGTGCGCGCCCGGATTGAGGCGTGTCGGCAGATCGCCCTGCAGCGATCCGGATGCCCGAACAGCCGACTTACCGGCACCGCCCTGGAAAAGGCATGCAATATCAGCTCCGACTCTCAGCGACTCCTGTCCCGAGCCATCGACCAGCTGGGACTGTCCGCCCGCGCCTATCACCGTGTGCTGCGCATGGCGCGCACCATCGCCGATCTGGAAGGGGAACCAGAGATTACCATGACCCATCTCGGCGAGGGGCTGGGCTACCGCAGGCTGGATCGCACCCTGGACGGCACCCTCATTCCCACACCCAACCGCCCTACCTCGACGCCCGGCTGACCCGGATCTCCAGGGGGGTTTTGGCATCGAAGTGGACATCCCGCTGCGGGAATGAGATCTCGATGCCGGCCTGGTTGTACTTTTCGTTGATGGCCTTATGCAGCGCGGTGATGGTGTTGAGGCGATTGTCCATATCACCCAGGTAAGCGCGCAGGAACAGAGTCAGGGCGTTGTCCCCGAAGGCTTCGAAGGAGGCTATCGGCTTGGGATCATCGAGCACCTCCGGGTTCTCCTCCGCCGCTTCGATCAGCATTTGCATGGCCTGTTCCACATCGCTGCCGTAGGCTATACCCACCGTGATTAGGACACGATTCACCTTGTCGGTGAGGGTCCAGTTGATGACCTCGCCGGTGATAATCTGCTTGTTGGGGATCAGCAGCTCCTGTTTGTCGTAGTTGGTGATGGTGGTGGCGCGGATACGGATACGGGACACGATGCCGGTGGTGTTGCTGATGGTGACCCGGTCACCCACCCGGATCGGGCGCTCGAACAGCAGGATGATGCCGCTGATGAAATTGGCCACGATCTCCTGCAGACCGAAACCGAGGCCCACGCTGAGGGCCGCCACCAGCCACTGAATGCTGGACCACTTCAGTCCGATGGTGCTGAAGGCGGTGAATACGCCGATGCCGGCGATCAGGTACTGGGACAGGGCGGTGATGGCATAGCGGGCACCGGCATCCAGGGGGAGCCGCTGCAGCAGTGTGATCTCCAGGATGCCCGGGAGGTTCTTGGCCGCCAGCACGGTGATCAGGACGATGATCAGCCCCACCACCAGATCCCCCAGGGTCACCGGCACGTCCCTGGCGACCCCGTCGACAATACGGCTGGCCTGGAAAGGCAGCTCGGTGTTGTTGAGAAAGCCCAGCGCCGGCAACAGATCGCTCCAGATCACCCAGGTGCCGATAACCGCACTGAAAAGAAAGGCCGCGCGGACCAGACGCTTCGCCTGTTCTCCAAGCTGTTCGTAGTCCAAATCCGGTATCTCCACCTGTATGACGGAGGTCTCCTCCTCATCCGGCTCCTCGCGCGCCCGATGGGCCCGCAGCTCGTCGCGCCGCCTTATGGCATCCTGATAACGCAGGCGCCGCTCGGCGATGTAGAGCGAGCGCAGCAGCAGCTCCCGAAGCAGGAACAGCACCACGAAAAACCAGAAGGTGTTCGCCGCCTGCTGCTCCAGGGTCAAGGCAGTGTACTGGTAGCCCATGGCTGAGGTGACCGCCAGCGCCAGCGGCGAGACCATGAACAGACTGAACCAGGTGAAATGGAGTTGAACCAGCACGCCTTCGGGATTTGCCCGCCACAGGGCCTGCATCAGCTCACTCCTGCGGTGCAGGAGGCGGTACAGGAAGACCATTGCGGTAACCATCAACCCGATGAACGCAAGCTGGCCTAGGATCCTGGCCGATTGGGTAACCATGGTCCCGCTGGAGAAGGCGACCAGAAAACCCAGCGGCACTGCCAACGGCAGCAGCCAGCCAATCTCGCGGGCCAGAGATCCCCGTATCGCTGGCGACCAGTTCAGGTGCCTGTCCCCCAGCCCCCCCGGCAGGCAAATCTGCCGCAGAAGCCCCAGACCGAACATTATCGAACCCGCCTCCACCAGACCGTTCGCCGTCAACATGGAGAAGGCATCGGCAGTCGGCAGCCGGCTCATCAGCCAGCCGACCGAGACCATCAGCAGGGGCCAGACACCTGCGATTATCAGTGTCAACACCAGTGTCCTGATGGTAAGCAGGAAAGTGTCGGTGCGTATCGCCCGGGTCTTTTCGCCGATGTAGACTATGCGCTTGGAAATCAGGGGCCGCATCAACAGAATGACGACAAAGAGTCCGACCGCCAGCGACAGAATCACAGGCTTGGAGACGTAGAGACCCCAGAGGTCTTTTGTGAGTTTCAGCCAATTGTCCGGCGACAGAAGCCACAACAGCAGCCTGCCGCTTGCCGCGGGTTCGGCCAGGGCCTCGATACCCGAGCTGGGAATCCACATGAGCTGATCGTCGATGTAACCGGTGTAGGTTCCCGAGATGCTGACCAACTGCCGTTCAGCCAGATCGAGAGAGGTGAGTTGACTGATGTAACTCCCGTAGAGGGTCTGCAGATCCCGCAAGGCATCCCGGCGGTCGCGGGCCAGCTTGGTGGTCTCGTCGAGGAATGCCGCCTTTGTGCCGCCCGGCAGATCCGGTGCGAGACCCCGGGCCACCCCGTCGACCACACTCTGGATATCGCCCCGCTCCCGCAGCAGTTCGTCAATCCCGATCTGCCGGTCCGTGGCACGGCTGATTTCATCTACCCGCTGCGCCGAGGTGCGGCGGTAACTTCGCACCGACGGCAGGTCGTCACGGCGGCGCTGCAGCATCTTGCCGATCGCCTCCGTCGGCCCCACCACGTCTACCCGCTGACGGGTGCGCTCGAAGTCGGACTCGATGGTCTCCAGACCGGTCTGGATCTTTTCCAGCTCCGTGTTGACCTTTGTCTCCCTGTCAACCAGATCTTCCAGCTCAATTCGAAACTGGGCATTTTCCCGTGCAATGAACTGGATCGCCTCTGGCAGCTCCGCCGTTCTGCTCTCCTGTTTCTCCGCTTCGCGGCGCGCATCCCTGACGCGCGCTTCCAGCAGTGCCTGTGCCTGGTCCTTATAGACCTCGAGCCGGGGTTCCCTGGCCGCGATCCGTGCCTCCAGCAGATCCCTCTCCGCCTGGGCCAGGCTGGTCAGGGTGTTGATGCTTCCCAGGCGCAGCCTCAACAGGTCCAGCTCGGCCTGCCGCAGCACGCTGCGTGCCCTTAGTGCCAGGGTGCGGGCCTGGGTCATGGCCGCGGCCTCGTTGGGCACCGGCGTATTCAGGTTGCGGACAATGTCGTCCAGGGCACTGGTCCTGTCGGCGATATCCACACTCAATCCCCTGGCGCCAACCAGAAGCTGAGCGAGAGTGTCCCGTTGCGTCTTCAGTTCATCCTTGTCCCGTGCGAGGGCGGCGCTTACCTCGATGACAGTCAGCTCCAGCTGCTCCAGGCTCATATCTTCGATCTTCAGCTCGCTGGAAACTCTCGGTGCGACGCCGGTTGCAAGGGCGGCGCGCAACATCTCGATACAGGCCGGGGCGCCGTCTACCTGTGCCTTAAGGGTGGCGAATTCCTCCTTCACCCCGTCGGCCTCGGTCAGCCAGTTCCCTGCCTGGTCATAGAGTTCGAGAATGCCCGGTTTTATGGATTCGGCAATACCGGTGTCCGATTCGGCGGCCTTTTTCGCGGTATCCAGCTGCTCCAGGGTCACCGAGCCATCGTCGGTGGTTATGGTGGTCGATGTGAGTTCAATCTGAGCAGGCGCATCCTGGGCCCAAACCGGATCGGTGCCGGCAACGACCAACCAGAGGAGGCATAGGCAACCGGCTGCAAATCCGCGGAGATGCGGGATGAGGGGACGACTTGAGGGCAACTTGAAATAGGCCATGGTGTGAACACTTGATCTGTTTGCCTGGAGTAAGGACTCAGCCCGCCGTCTCATCCACCCGGGCACCCTGCACGGCCAATCTTCCGGACCGGCCATCAACCCGGCCCCAGTCGATCCGGTGTCTGGGCAACTCCGAAGGAACCAGCAACTCATAGGCCTCTTCCAGAGCGCAGAGCTCTCCGCCGTCCCGTTTCCATTGCCCGAGCAGTTTTTCCATCACCGGCAGCAGCTGCATCCCCTCCAGTTCGGCATGGAGGGTGTAGACCTGCCCCTGGGGCAGCTGACGAAGACTTTCGGAATGCACGCGCTCATGGGCGTTGTCCCGGGTGATGCCGTCCCGACCGATGAGTTCATCCAGGGTGGGCAGCGTGGTGGGGATCTGCGGACAACCCGACTCAACGCCATCAAACACCGGGAGGAAGGCACTCTCTCCGCGCACATCGCTGGCGTAGCGAAAGCCCAGTTCTTCTTCCAGGGAGAGGGTGTGGGGGTTGAGCTGCCAGCCGGCGGCCCCGTGCACCCTGGCGCGGCGCCCGAATACCGCGTGAAAGGCCTCGTTCGCCCGTTGCATCTCGCGCCGGGTCCAGGCCGCATCCCGTTGCGCCACGAAATCCTGCCAGCGTACGTGATCGTAGCAGTGTATGCCCACCTCGTGACCCGCGTCAGCTACCGAACGCATCAGGGCGCCGGCCCGGCGGCCGATATGCGGACCGGGCAGCAGAACCCCGTACATCAGCGTCTTCAGGCCGTAATGGCTGGCCACCGAGGTGCGCCGCACCTTCTTCAAAAAACCGGGGCGCAACACCCGCCGCAGGGCACGACCCGTGTGGTCCGGCCCCAGACTGAACAGAAAGGTGGCTCGCACCTGATGCCGGTCGAACAGCCGCAGCAGCGCCGGCACGCCTTCCAGGGTGCCGCGGTAGGTATCGACGTCGACCTTCAGCGCGATGCGCATGGGTTGCTCTGTTCAGTCGTCCAGCAGGGCCCGGGCCTCGGCCACCTCGTGGCGATAGGCCTCGAAGATCCTGCGCAGGGCATCCCTCACGGTCACCTGCGGTTTCCAGTCCAGCTCTTCGCGTGTGTTGTCGATATAGGGCACCCGGGTCTGGATATCTTGATAGCCCTTTCCGTAATAGACATCCGATGGGATCTCCACCAGTTCAACCTTTTGGGCACCCGGCCGGTACTCGTCGAAATCCGTGGCGATCTCCAGCATCAGCTCGGCCAGCTCCCGGACCGAGAGGTCGTTGCCCGGATTACCGATATTGTAGATATTGCCGTCCGCGCAGCCGTCCCGGTTTTCGATGATGCACATCAGGGCGCCGATACCGTCGCTGATATCGGTAAAGCTGCGGCGCTGGCTGCCGCCGTCCACCAGGCGGATCTGTTCTCCCCGGGCGATATGTCCCAGAAACTGGGTCACCACCCGGGAGCTGCCCTCCTTGGGAGTGTGGATGCTGTCCAGACCCGGACCTATCCAGTTGAAGGGGCGAAACAGGGTGTATCTCAGGGCCTGCTGCTGACCGTAGGCGCAGATTACCCGGTCCATGAGCTGCTTGGAGCAGGAGTAGATCCAGCGCGGTTTGTTCAGCGGGCCCAGCACCAGGTTGGATTCGTAGGGATGGAACTCGGCATCCGGGGACATCCCGTACACCTCGGACGTGGAGGGAAAGAGCACCCGCTTGCCGTAGCGGACACAGGCCCGGATGATGGGCAGATTGGCCTCGAAATCCAGTTCGAACACCGCCAGGGGGTCGCTGACATAGGTGGCCGGGGTGGCGATGGCCACCAGGGGCAGTATCAGGTCGCACTTCTTGATGTGATACTCCACCCACTCGTGATTGATAGTGATGTCGCCCTCGAAGAAGTGGAACCGCTCCTGTTCTTCGAATTCCCGCACCCGATCGGACTGCATGTCCATGCCATACACCTCCCAGTCGGTGGTGTCCAGGATGCGGCGGGACAGGTGGTGGCCGATGAAGCCGTTTACTCCCAGGATCAAGATCTTCATGGCCTACGCCTCTTCATCACCCATGTCCGGCCGGACGATGGGTTCATTGCCGAAAAGTTTGCGAAACCCCCGTTCGTCGAGGGCGTCTCCCCCTGACGCCATCCGGGTCAGTTCGAATCTGTTGCCGTCGGCACAGTCTGCGTAGCAGCGGCCCGACTCCCAGTAAAGCCCGATATTATCGCTTGATCCCGCCTCCTCCCGCCAGTAGCTTCCCAGCAGCAACAACCGGGTTCCGCCTATATCCGTAAAGGCACCCGGGTAGGGCGGCGCCACCGCCCGGATCAGGTTGTGTATCTCCCAGGCGCTGCGGGACCAGTCGATGCGCCCGTCTCGGGGCCGGCGCCCCCCAAAGTAACTGCCCCGGGAGAGATCCATGGGATGTTCCTCCAGTCCCCCCGCGAACAGTTCCGGGAGAATCCGCAGCAGCATCCGCTCTGCGGCGCACACCAGTTTCAGGAAAAGGTCCCTGGCAATGTCGTTCGGCAGTATCGACACCGCTTCCCGGGCCAGGATATTCCCCGCGTCAGGTTTCAGCACCATGCGGTGCAAAGTGACACCGCTTTCGGTTTCGCCATGCACCAGGGCCCAGTTTACAGGGACGCGCCCGCGGTACTTCGGCAGCAGCGAGCCGTGCAGATTGAAGGCGCCCCTGCCGGGGATACCCAGCAACGGTTCCTCCAGCATGTGCCGATAGTAGAAGGAGAACAGGAAATCCGGTGCGCAGGCGCTCACCCGGGAGATCACACCGCGCGTATTGGGATCCTCTGGGGTGATGACGTCTATGCCGGCGTGCCGCGCCAGATCCGCGACACTCTCCCACCAGACATTTTCTCCGCTGTCGTCCCGGTGCGTCACGACAAGCCGCACATCCACACCCAGGGCGAGCAGCGCCGCGAGGCAGCGCACGCCCATCTGGTGATAGGCGAAGACAACGGCTACGGGCTGTACATTCCCTGTCATTCGGGATTGTTTCCGCTCTTCTCCCGGTCTCCGTTTCGTAAAACGGCACGCACCAGAAAACGGGGGCGCCCCCTGGACTGGACATAGATCCGGCCCACGTATTCACCCAGCAGCCCAATACCGAACAGCAGGATGCCGATCAGGAAAAAGGCGATGGCGAAAAGGGTGAATACCCCTTCCACCTCCGGCCCCACCACCAGTCGGCGTATCGCCAGGAATATCACGAACGCAAAGGATGCAACGGAGATCCCCAGACCGATCAGGGAGAAAAGCTGCAGCGGCATCAGGGAGAAGCCGGTCATCAGATCGAAGTTGAGGTGGATGAGTTTGAACAGGGGGTACTTGGATTCACCCGCCGCCCGCTCCTCGTGTTCCACCACCACCTCCACCGGATTGCCCGAATAGAGATAGGCCAGCGCGGGGATGAAGGTGTTGGCCTCTTCCGAATCCAGGATGGCATCGATGATCTCGCGATCGTAGCCGCGCAGCATACAGCCCTGATCCGTCATATGGATGCTGGTAATCCGCTCGCGCAGGCGGTTCATCGCCTTGGAGGCCCAGTCACGCCAGAGGCTGTCCCGGCGGACCCGCCGGATGGTCCCGACGTAGTCATGACCCGCCTCCAACTCCGCCAGCAGCTTGCCGATCTCCTCCGGGGGGTTCTGCAGGTCCGCATCCAGTGTGATTACGTAACGACCAGACGACTGCTCGAATCCGGCAAGGATGGCGGCATGCTGCCCGGCATTTGCCCGCAGACAGACCACGCATGTCTCTGCGGGCCGCAGCTGATACTGCTGGCGCAGCAGGGCCACCGAGCGATCACGGCTGCCGTCATCCACGAAAATGATTTCATAGCTGCGCTGCAGCCCGTCCAGCGCCTCATAGAGCCGGGGAAAGAGCGCGGGCAGCACCGCCTCTTCGTTGTAGACCGGAACCACCACAGACAACAGCGGCTCTCCCTGCTCCGACCGCTCTGTCTCCCCCGTCATGAGGCACCCCCGTCCAGAACCTGTTGAAGTGCACCGCACACCCGATCCAGATCGTCCCCGGTCATGTCCGGAAACAGGGGCAGTGTCAACGTCTGCTCCCCAATACGCTCTGCGGCGGGAAAATCACCGGGCTTATAACCGAATTTCCGGTAAAGGGAGAACAGGTGCAGCGCCGGATAGTGTACTCCCGAGCCCACGCCCAGAGATTGAAGCCGTTCCTGAAATGCCGGTCGGCTCGTGCCAAGGGCCGTGAAATCGACGCAGACACAGAACATGTGCCAGCTGTGGCCCGGTGCATCCGCGGGCAAAGTCACGGCGGGATGCCGCGGCAGCCTTTCGATATAGCCCAGAGCCAGTTCCCTGCGCCTCCGGTTGAATGCGTCCAGGCGCGTCAACTGAACCAGACCGACGGCCGCGTTCACATCCGGCATGTTCATCTTGCCGCCCCACTCCGGGACATCCATGGCACCCTGGGCATCCCTTTCAATGCCGTGAAAGCGGATGCGTTCGGCGCGCCGTACCATACCGGTGTCGCTGCAGGCCAGGGCGCCGCCCTCGATGGTCGTCATGTTCTTGTTGGGATGGAAACTGAAACAGACGGGATTGCCCGATGCCCCCACCGGTTTGTCCCCGATACGGGTACCGATGGCCTGTGCAGCATCCTCAAGCACCAACAACCCCCGCTCAGCGGCCAGTTCCCGCAGCGGTCCCATCTCCACGCCCCGCCCGGCAAAATGAACCGGTATGATGGCCCGGGTGCGGGATGTGAGGGCTTTTTCCACCGTCTCTATCGAGAGATTGCGGCTGACCGGATCCACGTCCACGAACATGGGGACCGCACCGACCCGAACCACCACATTGGCGGAGGCGGCGAAACTCATTGCCGGAACGACCACTTCATCACCCGGCCCGATACCGGAGGCGATGAGCGCCGCCTCGAGCGCGCTGGTACCTGAATTGAACACCCGTACCGCCACCCCGCCACCCAGGTAGTCTGTCAACGCCTGCTCGAAAGCCGCCACCCGGGGTCCTGTGGCCAGCCATCCGGAGGCGAGTACCTCGGCGACCGCCCGCTGTTCCTCGTCGCCGATGGAGGGCCGGGTAAAGGGCAGCATCATCAACTCCTCGCCAGAATAAAGACACCCAGGATAATGATGCCGATCCCGCCCAGGCGTGCCAGGGTCAGCGCCTCACCGAACAGCGCCCAGGCGGCGAAGGCATTGACTACGTAACCGATGGAGAGCATGGGGTAGGCGATGCTCACGTCCACCCGGGACAGGGCGAGAATCCAGATGACCACGCTGATGGCGTAGCAGCAAAGCCCCACCCAGAGCCAGGGTTCCGACATCAGCCTCAGAGCCACCGACCCCGAACCCGCAAGATCCAGACCGATCTCCCCGGTACCCTTCACGCTGGCCTTGAGCGCCAGCTGGGCGGCGGCATTCAACAACACGCCGATCATGATCAGGATAAAGCTCAGTAGGGTCATTTAGGTAGGTCTCGGGGAGAGTTCTGACAAACGGGGTATGTTAGCCATTGGGGTGGGATAAAACCAGAGGGCGAAGAGATTGTAGCCTGTGTTGAGCGTAGCGAAACACGGGGATCTTCGGGCAATTGAGATTTTTAACCCGCGTTTCGCTGCGCTCAACGCAGGCTACGTTTCCAGTAACTGGTAACTGAGCGCCGGCTCCCGGCATTCTGACCGGCCATAACTGATAGAATTGCCTGATGCTCAGATTCGATCATCTCAGTCTCCGGCGCGGCACCAAACTGCTCTTTTCCGACGCCTGCATGAACATTCATCC
>JAHEHQ010000211.1 GCA_024644505.1 Gammaproteobacteria bacterium | reverse complement strand
ACCCTGGACGGGGCATTGGGTTTTGCCGGTCCCGCGCTGGTTCGCATTCATACACCGAGTCCGTCACGCCACGGATACCCGTCCAGGCACACCCTGGAACAGGCACGCCTGGCGATTCGCTGCCGCGCCTTTCCCCTCTTCCGGTACGACCCCGAGGGTGAAGGTGTGTTCGGCAGCCGCATTACCCTGGAAGGCAATCCGGATCCAGGCGCGGACTGGGCATTGGACGAACAGGGGCGCCCCCTGACTCCTGCTGCCTGGGCCTGCACCGAAACACGCTTTGCGGGCCACTTCGCACCGATCGCGGAGGAGGATGCCGAACCGCTTGCCATCGACCAATGGCTGGGCCTGGATGCCAGGGCAAGGGAGCGGAAGACCCCGGCCCTGGAGGTGGGCGAGTCGGAGAGCACCCGTATATCACCGGCGCTGGCAAGATGCTGTGAGTCCCTGGCCCATGCCTGGCAAACCCTGCAGGAACTGTCCGGGCATGTCACCCCTTTTACCGGGCGGGTCAACCGGGAAGCCGAGCAGCGGGTGGCGGACGAGCATCAGGCGGAGCTGGACCGGCTGCAGGCAGAGCACGCCGCGCGCCTGGAGGAACTCCAACAGGGACTGCAGGGCGAAATCGCCGGGCAGATACGGGAGCGGCTGCTGGTGCTGGCGGGTTACAAATGAGACAACGGGTGCGCAACCTATGTGGTCGATGAACCCCATCAGACTGTTGAAAGGCTCCTTCCGCCACGGGGTCCATCCGGAAGGCCACAAGGAGCAGACCGCAGATCTCCCGATCCAGCGGGTGCCCTTCGGGTCGCGCTACGTGATGCCCCTGGGACAACATATCGGGGCACCGGCAAAGCCCGTGGTCAACGTGGGCCAGCGGCTGCATCGGGGCCAGCTGATCGCCGAGCCCGGTGCCTTCGTCTCCACCTGCCTGCACAGCCCGGTGACGGGCCGGGTAGTGAGCATCGGCCCCCAGCGTCACATTGACGGCACGTTCACGCGGGCCATAGAGATCGAGGCGGATCCCTTCGCCACCCAGCAGCTCGCACCCTCCCCCGGGCTGGACTGGCGATCCCTGGACATGGTTGAGTTCATCGACCAGGTGCAACAGGCGGGGATCGTGGGCATGGGGGGCGCCGCCTTTCCGGCGCACGTGAAGTACTCCATCCCGGAAGGCCAGCAGATCGCCGAACTCCTGGTCAACGGCGCCGAGTGCGAGCCCTATCTCACCAACGACCATCGTCTGATGATGGAGCGTCCCGGCGCACTCCTGCAGGGTGTCGGGATTCTGCTCGAGAAGCTGGGTGCGAAAAGGGCCACCATCGGCGTGGAGGCCAACAAGCAGGAGGCCATCGATATCCTCAACGACCACCTGGGCCCGGACCAGCCGATACGGGTGATCTCCCTGCCGGTGAAATACCCCCAGGGCGCGGAAAAGATGCTGATCAAGGCGGTGTATGGAAAGGAGGTGCCCGCCGGCCAGCTGCCCCGGGATATCGGGGTGGCGGTCAACAACGTGGGGACGGTGGTGGCCATTGCCGACTGGTTCGAAAGCCGCATGCCGCTCATAGAGCGGGTGGTGACGGTATCAGGACCGGGCGCCGCCTATCCCGCAAACCTGATCGTTCCCCTGGGGACCCCGGTGCGGGAAGTGCTGCGATTCTGCGGCGGCCTGCGGCCGGAGACCCGGGAGGTGGTCATGGGCGGGCCCATGATGGGTTCACCGATCGCCAGCCTGGACGTGCCGGTGATGAAGGGCACCTCCGGTATCCTCGCGTTCACTGACAGCGAAACAGCCCGTCCCCGGGAGTACCCCTGTATCCGGTGCGGCCGCTGCCTCGAGGCCTGCCCCTACTTCCTCAACCCGTCGCGGCTGGCCCGGCTCGCACGGGCGAGGATGTTCACCGAGATGAAGGCGTACCGGGTGACCGATTGCGTGGAGTGCGGCTCCTGCACCTTTGCCTGTCCCTCCGGCATACCCATCGTGCAGCTGATCCGTGCGGCGAAAGACAATCTGGCCCACGAACCCCGCGACCAGGGAGCCGAATGAGCCGGAAAGACCCCGATCTTCTGATTCAGACCACCCCGGTGCTGCGCCAGGGGCTGACCACCCCCCACGCCATGCGGGACGTCTGGCTGTCCCTGCTCCCGTTGGTCCTTGCAGCAACCTGGTTTTTCGGCATCGGTGCCCTGCTGTTACTCTCAGCCACGATAGCCGGGGCCCTGATGACGGAGTGGGTATTCACTCCGGAGCCCAGGAGGAGGGATGTGATCCGGGACCAAAGCGGTCTGCTGACAGGGCTGTTGCTGGGTCTCACATTGCCCCCGGGACTGCCGCTGTGGATGGCGTTTCTCGGCGGCGCGGCCGCCATAGGACTGGGCAAGATCATCTGGGGCGGTCTCGGCAACAACCTGTTCAATCCGGCGCTGGTGGGCCGGGCCTTTCTGCTGGGCACCTTTCCCATCGCCATGACGACCTGGAGTCCGGCAGGCGGCCCCGGGCAACTGTTCGAGATTCAGGGCAGCCTGTTCGCCCTGCCCTTTCAGAGCCCGGTATATGACGCGGTCTCGTCGGCCACCCCTCTCGGGTTGATGAAGTTCGAGCAGCAGTCAACCGGGCTCATGCGGCTGATGATCGGCAATACCGGTGGCAGCCTGGGGGAGACCAGCGGTTTTCTTGTGCTGCTGGGCGGCCTGTTTCTTTTGCTGCGCAGGGATTTTGACTGGCGCATCCCGGCGGCGATTTTCGCCTCCGCGGCCCTGTTCTCCGGGCTCCTGCATCTGGTGGACCCGGCCCGTTATCCCGGTCCCCTCTTCACCCTGTTCTCCGGCAGCCTGCTTTTCGGCGCCATCTACATGGCCACCGACCCGGTCACCTCACCCCTGAGCCCCAGGGGGGCCTGGATCTTCGGCATCGGGATCGGCCTGCTGGTGGTGCTGATCCGGAACTTCGGAGGTCTTCCCGAAGGGGTGATGTACGCGATCCTGCTGATGAACGCGGCTACCCCCCTGATAGACCGATACACCCAACCCCGGGTGTTCGGGCGCAAGGCGGGACCGGGATGAACCAACGGGTAGAGCTGCCCACCGCTAACCAACCCAGCAGCACCCGGCTGGCGCTTTCCGTTGCCCTGGCCGGACTGATATCCGGGATCGCCATCATCGGCATCTACGAAGCCACCCTGCCCACCATCACCGCCAACAAGGCCCGGCAGCTGCGCGAGGCGGTGTTCAAGGTACTTCCCGGCGTGAGTCGAATGCAGCAGCTGGGGTTCGTGGACGGGAGCCTGAAACCGGTGGACGTGCCGATCGAGGATCTGACCCTCTACGGCGGTTACGACAACGGGGGGCGATTCATCGGCTACGCCATCCCCTCTGACGGCCCCGGTTTCCAGGACACCATCGCCCTGCTCTACGGCTGGCTGCCCCGGGAAGGCAGGATCGTGGGCATGGAGATCCTGGACAGCCGGGAGACCCCGGGGCTCGGTGACAAGATATACAAGGATGCCGTGTTCGTTGCCAATTTCTCCGCCCTGATCCCGGACCCGGACATCGTGACGGTCAAGAAAGGCACCCGGAGCGCCCCCAACGAGGTGGATGCCATTACCGGCGCCACCATCTCCTCCAAGGCCGTGGTGAGAATCATCAACGAGGGTCAGGCGCGGTGGCGGGGCAAGCTGCCCGCCCCCGGCCAGGAACCGTCGTTACCCGATCCCGCGGAATCTCCGGAAGCCGGCCCGGGCTCGGGTTGAACACCATGTACAGTCGAGGCGCACAACATGGATATGGATAAGAACCTGGACACCTATCAGGAGTTCGTGAAGGGCATCTGGCGGGACAACCCGGTGTTCGTCCAGGTGCTTGGCATGTGCCCGATGCTCGCGGTGACCAATTCGGCCGTCAACGCCCTGGTGATGGGCGGTGCGACCCTGTTCGTGCTCATGGGCTCCAGTTTTCTGGTGGCCGCATTGAAACAGTGGATCCCGAAGCAGGTGCGCATCTCGCTGTACATCATCATCATCGCCACCTTCGTCACGGTGGCCGACTACAGCCTGCTGGCCATGCTGCCCGGGGTGCACAAGGAACTCGGCGCCTTCATCCCGCTGATCGTCGCCAACTGCATGATCCTGGGCCGCCAGGAGGCATTCGCCTCCCGCCACGGAATCCGCTTCGCGGTGATGGACGCCGCGGGCATGTCCCTGGGCTTCGTGCTGGCGCTGTTCTCCCTGGGGAGCATACGCGAGATCCTGGGCAACGGCTCCCTGTTCAACATCCCCCTGTTCGGCGAGACATTCGAACCCTGGGTGATCATGATCCTGCCGCCTGGGGGTTTCATTACCCTGGGACTCATCCTGCTGTTCTTCAACTGGGTGGCGGCGCGCAAGAAGGCCTTTCTTGAGCAGGTGGCCCAGGCCGAGAGGGAATCCCTGTGAACGAGCTGGTCTGGATCTTCGTCAGCGCCCTGCTGATCAACAACTTCGTCCTGGCCTATTTTCTCGGGCTCTGCCCCTTTCTGGGTGTGTCGGGGCGGCTGGAGACCTCGTTCCGGCTGGGGCTCGCCACCACCTTCGTGCTGATCGTTACCGCGCTGTGCGCCTGGTTTCTCAACACCTACATCCTGATACACGCCCCCTATCTGCGCCTGATCTGTTTCATCGTGGTGATCGCCAGCACCGTGCAATTCATCGAGATGGCCATCAAAAAGCTCAGCCCCGCCCTTTTCAAGGCCCTGGGCATCTTCCTGCCGCTGATCACCACCAACTGCGCCATCCTGGGCCTGGCCATCTTTGCCACCAACCGGGGCTATAATCTGGTGGAGGGGTTGATCTTCGCCCTGGGCGCAGGGGCTGGTTTCACCCTTGCCATGGTGCTGATGGCAGGCCTGCGCGAGGAGACCGAGCTTTCCGATGTGCCGGCACTGATGCAGGGCACGGCGTTGAACCTCATCATCGCCGGCATTCTCTCCATGGCCTTCATGGGGTTTGCCGGCCTGTTCAGTTCTACCTGACGGGCATTGTTATGCTGACTTACCTGCTTGTGCTGATCGGCCTGGCCCTGCTGTGCGGCGGCTGGGCGCTTTTTCAGCTCTGGCTGGGAAAACGGGATCCCGACAAGGCCGGGGGCTATCAACCCGGCTGCGGCGCCTGCTCGCAACGGGACTGCCCGAAGCATCAGTGGGCCCTAATTTAC
>JAHEHQ010000210.1 GCA_024644505.1 Gammaproteobacteria bacterium | reverse complement strand
ATCCATGCTGCCTGGGTTATAATTCCGCCACCCCAGGATCAGGCGGAACGCGGGATGCGCAGAACGCACATAGGCAGGCACCGGATCTGGATTTCTCTCCGGTAAAGGAACATCTCGAAACTTGTACCAGTCTTTTGAAAAACGCATAGCCGCACTCTTAGGCGCGGGGCAGTCCGACCTGTTGCATGGAGGGCTCAAGGGTCTGGAGAAGGAGAGCCTCCGCGTTTCGCCGGAGGGAGGGATCGCGCAGACGGTTCACCCGGTGGTGCTGGGTTCAGCCCTGACCCACCCCAGTATCACGACCGATTACTCCGAGGCGTTGACCGAGTTCATAACGCCCCCGTTTCCCGAGATCGCCGACGCCCTGGATTTTCTGCGGGACGCCCAGAAATTCGTATTCGATCACCTTGAAGATGAGATCTTTTGGGCCACGAGTATGCCCTGTGTCGTAGCCGGGGGGGGAAGCATACCCATCGCCCAGTACGGCACCTCCAACGCCGGTATCATGAAAACCGTTTACCGGCGCGGTCTTGGATATCGCTACGGCCGGGTGATGCAGGTGATCGCGGGGCTCCATTATAACTATTCGGTCAACGAGGCCTTCTGGCCGGTTTTCCGCGACCTGGAGGGGGACCGGCGCCCGCTCAGGCAGGTCACGGACGGTGCCTACATGGGCCTGATTCGAAATCTGCAACGCTACGGCTGGCTGATACCCTATCTGTTTGGTGCCTCACCCGCGGTCTGCAAATCGTTCATGGGCGGAAAACCGACCAGCCTCCGGGAGTTCGATGCCAACACCTATTACGAACCCTATGCCACCTCATTGCGCCTGGGGGATATCGGATACACCAACAGCAAGGAGAAGGGCGTGGGTATCCATGCCTGCTATGACGACCTGGAAAGTTATATCGGGAGTCTGACCCGGGCCATTGAGACCCCCAGTCCGATCTGGGAGCGTATCGGCGTGGTGGTGGACGGTGAATATCGGCAGCTCAATGCCAATATCCTGCAGATCGAAAACGAGTACTACAGTACCATTCGCCCCAAGCAGATTCTCGAAGGGTTGGAGAAACCCGTGCTTGCCCTGCAGCGGCGGGGTATCCGCTATGTGGAACTGCGATCGCTGGACGTCAACGCCTATCATCCTCTGGGGGTAAGCGAGGAACAGCTCCGTTTTCTCGAAGCCTTCATGCTGTTCTGCCTGTTGCAGGACAGTCCCCCCATCAGCGTTCAGGAACAGCGGGAAATAGATCAGAACATGGGGGGTGTGGCCCATCGCGGTCGGGATCCTTCGCTTTATCTGCTGCGTCAGGGCCGGGAGTTGCGCCTGGGTGGGTGGGCAAGCGAACTTTGCGAGGCAATTTCAGCAGTATGCGATCTGCTGGACGGCGCAGGATCCGGCACGCCTTTTGGGGATTCGCTGAACCGGCAGCGGGCCCTCATCGCGGATCCGGACCTGACCCCCTCGGCCCGAATGCTCGAGGAGATGAGGGAGAAGGGCGAGGGTTTTTATCATTTCGCAAAAAGATTGTCTCAGCGACATTACAGCTATTTTTCGTCACTCAGACCCGACCCGCAGCGGGAAAATCTGTTTCGGCTGGAGGCTGAATCGTCCCTGGTCCGGCAGGCTGAACTGGAGGCGACCGATGAAGTCTCGTTCGAGGTGTTCCTGAAGGATTATTTCGACCAGTGATCAGGTTCTTCTCAGTATCCTGTCTAAGGTGCGGGCCGGCAGCAGGCGCTTCAGTGTGCCGAACAGATAGGTGGGGAAGGTGACATAATAACGCGGTCTGGGGCGCGGGCTCTCCAGCGCGTGTATCACCCGCTTCAGTACCGCCTCCGGCGGAAGGGTGAAGGGCACGGCCGGCCCCTGTTTCTGCAGCCTCTCCGCCATCGCCCGGTATGCGTCCCGGTGAAAACTCTGTTCCGGGTCGATGTTCTGCCGCCACTTCTCATAGGCGTTGGCCCGGAAGCGGCTCTTGATGGGGCCGGGTTCGATCAGGGAAACGAACACACCGCTGCCGTGCAGTTCCAGACGCAGGGTGTCGCTGAGACCCTCCAGGGCGTATTTGCTGGCGTTGTAGGCCCCACGATAGGTGAGTGCGACGAATCCCAGCACCGAACTGTTCTGGATGATGCGCCCTTCACCCTGTCTGCGCATCAGGGGAATGACCCGCCGGGTAAGTTCATGCCAGCCGAACAGGTTGGTCTCGAACTGGGCCCGCAGAACATCCGTTTTCAGATCCTCCACTGCCCCGGGCTGGCCGTAGGCGCCATTGTTGAACAGACCGTACAACCTGCCGCCGGTTCGTTCCAACAACTCCGCCAGCGCTGATGCGATGGTTTCGGATCGATCCAGATCCAGAAGCAGGGACTCGAAGCCCTCATCCGTGAGCCGTTGAACATCTCCGGGTCTGCGTGCGGTCGCAAAGACCCTGTAGCCCCGGTTTCTCAAACCACCGGCCACGCAATGTCCTATACCACTGGAGCATCCGGTGATAAGTACGGATTTCGGTGTATTTTCGTCCATTTACAGCCTCCCGGCGGTGGCGGTCATACTGACCCCGGGGGCCGGTTGTGAAAGTGCACCTATAGTAAAGGGATTCCTGAATAAGAACTAAAGGTTTTTCCGGCAGAACCGCTATGAATGGCAACGAATGGAGGGCCGTTCTCGGGCCGTTTTGGAGGAAGGAATTGTAATCCGTGGATATCGCGACTCTCATAGGATTATTGGGCGGGATCGGCGTCATTATCGGCGCCATCTCCACCGGTGGCGACATCATGCTTTTCATGAATGTACCCGGTTTGCTGATCGTGGTGGGCGGCACCTTCATGGTGACCCTGATGCAGGTGTCCATGAAGGATTTCCTCAGTTCCTTCGGCATCGCCATGAAGGCGTTTTTCTATAAGACCGACGATGCCCCCACGCTTATCGAAGAGGCCGTGCAACTGGCCGATGTGGCCCGCAAGAACGGGTTGCTCGCACTGGAGGGGCAGGAGATCGGAAACGATTTTCTCAAACAGGGCATCAACCTCTGCGTGGATGGGCACGATCCGGCGCTGGTGCAGAAGATGCTGACCAAGGATATCGATCTCACCATAGAACGCCACGAGGTGGGACAGGGGATGTTCAAGAGAATGGCGGTCATGGCACCCGCCATGGGCATGATCGGCACCCTGATCGGCCTGGTGCAGATGCTGGCCAACATGTCGGACCCCGCCAGTATCGGTCCCGCCATGGCCATCGCCCTTTTGACCACGCTCTATGGCGCCATCATCGCCAACACCTTTGCCCAGCCCCTGGCAGACAAGCTGGCCCGTGCCAGCCAGATGGAAAAAACCAACAAGTCCCTGATCCTGGAGACCATATCCGGCATCCAGGAAGGCATGAATCCCAGGGTGCTGGAGCAGATGCTCTCCACTTATCTGCCTTCGGGTAAGCGGGTCAAGGAAGAATAGACCCGTGGCCGACGATTGTCCGAAATGCGAGGATGGGCTGCCCCCCTGGCTTGCCACTTTCGCCGACCTGATGTCCCTGCTGATGTGTTTTTTCGTCCTGCTGCTCTCTTTTGCGGAAGTGGACGCCATCAGATTCAAAAAAATGGCCGAATCCATGAAGGATGCCTTTGGTGTCCAGAGAAAGATCCCGGCCAACGAGATCGTGCAAGGGGTCAGCGTCATCAAGCAGGAATTCAGCCCCAACCTGGTGAACGACCCCTCGCCCATCAACGAGATTACCCAGAGAACCACGGAGGCCGAGAAGAAAAACCCGGAAATAAAGGACGGGAAGGAAGACGAGAAAGAAACCGGGGAGAAGTCTCTTTCGGACAAGGGGGAGATGACCGAGGCCGAATTGCTTGAAGCGGCCCTGAAACAGATAGAAGAGGATGTGAAACTACAGGCAATTGAGCTGGGGGAGCTGCTTCGAAAAGAGATAGAGCAGGGGATGGTAAGCGTCGAAACCGGCGGTACCAGAATCATAGTGCGTATCCGGGAGAAAGGATCCTTTGCATCCGGCAGCGCAGACCTGGACCCCGGATTTTTACAGGTCCTGGATCGCATAGGCCGGGCCGTGGTGGATACGCCCGGCAGAGTGGTCGTGGCGGGGCACACGGACAATATACCGATCCACAACGCTCGCTACCGATCCAACTGGGAACTTTCGTCCGGTCGGGCGGTAAGCGTCGTGCACTCGCTTCTCAAGAACCCGGAGATCGATCCGGCGCGGGTTTTGATCGAGGGGCACGCGGATTCGCACCCCCTGGTGCCCAACGACACGCCGGAAAATCGTGCGGTCAATCGCCGGGTTGAAATGGTGCTGGAAAGGGGAGACGATCTGGACAATGGTGATATGCTCGATCTGGATGACGCAGAAAAGGCAGAAAAATTAGAGAAGGCAACCGAAGAGGCCAGGGAGGCAATCGAGGGGGCAAGGGAGGCGACAGGGGAGGCAAAGGGGTAATCATGAGTCAAGAACAATCCCACATAAGTGTGGAGCAGGATCGCCGGGAATACTTTCGTGTTGACGATACCGTCAGCCTGAGTTTTCAGGTAATACCTGAAAGCAACCTGCAGGCCAGACTGGATTGTCTGGACAAGGGCCTGGATGACGAATTCACGGTCATGGCCAACCTTGCCGTCATTTCCCAGGAGATGGCGGGAACGCTGCGTAAGATAGAGGGGGAATCACCGGACACGGCCCGCTATCTGAAGTCCCTGGACAGCAAGATCGACATGCTGGGTCGCGCCTTCGTCGCCTGGAGCAGTGATCTTTCTGATCAGCCGGTCAATAACGTCAATCTCAGCGCCAGCGGCATTGCGTTCCACACCGCTGAATCGATTGCCGTTGGGGCCGACATCGAGCTGAAACTGCTGCTTCCCTCCTTTACCGGTCTGCTGATCTTTGGCGAAGTGGTGGCGTGCGAGAAGCTCAATGATCCCGCGGGGAACGCCCCGTGCCGGGTCAGGGTGAACTTCACCCATCTGCGGGAGAAAGACAGGGATCTGCTGATCCGGCACGCACTGAAACGCCAGAGTGAGATGTTGCGTAAACGCAGAGAACAGCAGGAATCTTCTGCGGATAGCTGATTTTTCGTCTATTCTTCTCTTGGCCCTTGGCCCTTGGCCCTTGGCCCTCGGCCCTCGGCCCTCGGCCCTGATCTCCCTGTTACTGCCCAAACAAGACTGCGCCCGACGGTTCTGTG
>JAHEHQ010000011.1 GCA_024644505.1 Gammaproteobacteria bacterium | reverse complement strand
TTCCTGACCGGTCCATACACCGTTTTGCACCTCGGCAATAATGCCGCAACCCACCGAGCAGTGGGTGCAGATGGTCTTGACCTTCTGCACCCTGCCCGTCTCCTGCGCACTGGCCCGGGCCCGTTTCATCATGGCGGGATTCAGTGTGGAGGCCAGGGCGGCACCGCCCGCCATCAGGCCTGAAGTGCGCAGAAAATCACGTCGTGATACCGCCGCACCGATGCCCTTCTCGTCTTGCGACCGCGGATCGATCTGTTCGGAACGTTTTCTGAGTTTCATGTTCGGATTCCTGTTAACTGGCAGCGCTCTTGTAATAGTCGATGACATGCTGGGACAGGCGGTATCCCCTACCCTGGGCCTCTTTACCTGGCGCCTGAGCGGGGGCCGCGATCGCGCTCATGGGCAACGCTGCCGCGGCAAAGGTGCCCAGGCCGGCGGCGGCAGCACCGTTAATGAATTGCCTGCGGCCCTCATTGACTCGCTTCACATCTCGTTTCATCACAAATCCTCCCGTTCAGGGGTCATTCGTACCTCAATGGAGAAATAGCGTCTTTCCAGTTCAAAAAAGGCGATACCGAAACGGCCCAGGTTGCGGTAAAAAACGGCGGATTTGGCAACGCTGAGGTCGGAACAAAATCTTTCGCACCACGGCGCCATATGGGTCTCGAAAAACCTGGATTCGGTTTCGAACCCGCTGCCGTCCGTGATCAGCATCAGCATCACCTCGCACATCGCGGAGATATGGTCTTCGGGCTCATGCACCGACGCATCCCGTTCGATACCCAGCTGCGCCAGGTCATCCCGAAGCAGGCCCAACGGTCTTTCCATCAGAAAGCCCGTGAGATACCAGGAGGCATAAGGCATCAGCTCACCCCGGCCCAAGCCGATGAAAAGATCATGAAATTCCTCTTTGACCGCATCCGCCCTGCTGGTGCGCGCCGCCAATCCCAGCATGGACATGGAAAACGACAGCTCATCGTGCCCCCTCTCCACATCGGATAGCTGCGCCACCCTTTGGAGCAGGGCGTTGTCCGGCGAGGAGCGCAGCACTGCCGCAATCAGCCCGTAGGCGGCTGCACGGTACTGTTGCTCTTCAGCCAGGAAACCGGACGGATCCCGTGACGTCTTCATTCCTCTCTCCGCAGTCTGGCGGTTTTCACCCGCCGTCGATCCGTTTGCCGGACTCGTCATAGTTTGTCCCCACGATTATTGTAGTTATTAAGCAATCCACGGGCCTCATCGAAAAGGAAACAACTGACAAATAACGGCGAAAAATGCCATCTCCCCGGGTGCGAAAGTGCGGCTAAGGGGGTATCTGCCCCTTCCGCATGGCCTCTTGGTCCTGAACCACGTCCACAACCCGGCAGTCCTCGCACATCATCAGGCGTTGGCGGGCCCGGTCGTCACGGTACATCGAGTGCCCCGACAACTTGGACATTACGTGGTCAATGACGGATCGGGTGGCAAAGGGTTTACCACAGGTCACGCAACAGAACGGCTCTTCCTGGTGCAGCACCCTTGGTGTGTTGCGGTATTCGCGATCGAACAGAAGACGCGGCGTTATCCAGATAGCGTCTTCCGGGCAGGTCCTGGTGCACAGACCGCACTGGATGCAGTTGGCCTCGAGGAACCCCAGCCTTGGCTCGCCCCCGCCACCCTGAAGGGCGTTTCCGGGGCAGACGCTGACGCAGGCCATGCAAAGCGTGCAGGCTTTTGGCTCCACGAATACCGCGCCGAACGCGTCACCGGCAGAGAGGTTTACCATGGTTTTGGATTTCACGGCCCGGGCATGAAGATGATCCAGCGCAAGATAGAAATTGCCCCTCTTGTCTTCCATAACGGCATGGACCGCGGGAACCATGCTCGGCATCGCCCCTTCCTCCGGTTCCACCGAACCGCCCGCGCTGACCCTGGAGACTGCGGCGGCGGGATATCCCATGGCGGCCAGAATCTCTCCAATCATCTCCAGCTGCCCGCCCAACCCCACGCGCACCTGCTCCGGTTCCGACTGTTCGTCCATCAAGAATACCCGCCGCGCACCAAAGGCCAGGGACAAAAGCCAGATCTCGGGCCCGACGCTCGCCACTTCCTCCACCGCCACCGGCAGCAGGTTTGAACAGGATTCCAGCCATTCATCCGGAGGATGCCCTTCGGCATGAAAGACAAGCACCGGGTCGCGGCCACCGGCCTCACGATAGGATTTCAGCATGGCCCGGATGCGCTTCCCCAGATCACCGGGGCGAGGGTAGGCATAGCGGATGGCGCCGCTTGGACAGACGCTGGCGCAGACACCACCCCCCTGGCACAGGTAGGGATCGATCTCCACACCCTCCCCGTGACCCCTGATCGCCTGCGCGGGGCAGGCGTCGATGCAGCGGGTGCAGGCGGTGACCCCGTTGCGGCCGTGTGCGCATCGATCCGGATCGTAGTCGAAGAACTGGGGCTTGTCGAAGGTGCCGACGAGTGCGCTCAACTGCTCCACTGCGGCCCGGGAGTCCCGGGATCCCGCACCGGGGCTGGAAACATAGCCCGGTGGCTTCAGGGCGGCCGACAACAGGGGGGGCGAGCTCAGATCGAGCACCATATCGATTTCCAACAACCGGTTGCCGTTCCCCGGATCGACGAGAAACCGCCCCAGGTAACCGCTGATGGAGATCGCTTGCTCGCCGGTGCTTGCCGGTGGCTTGTCCGCCGTTTTACAGACTTCCAGGGACAGCACACTGGGTACCAGGGGCGGCGGCAGGGTCGCGGCAACGGCCGGTGCCTCAGCGCCGCCAATGACCAGCACGTTAACACCGGCCCGAAACTCCACCACTCCGGTGACACCCACGGGGATCTCTTTCATGACGGCGAGGGCCTGGGTCCTGGCCGTGGCATTGTTTTGCGCACCGGCATTCATGATCTGACCTCTTCGCCGACATCCTGACCGGGACTGTCCGGCGCGGGATCCGCTGTGGCGGACCTGTCGGCTTCGGCAATCCCCTTCCTTTCGATTTCCTCATTCTCACCGGCCGCCGTTTCGGGGTCCGGCGGAAGCGAATCTGCCTCTTCAGGCTTCCGGCTCTCCCCGCCATCCGCTAACAACCTCTCGAGCTGATGTCTCATGTCCGAGGTAATCAGACCGCCCAGCTTGTCGAACTGGGTGAAATCCTCGTCATAGTCGTCCAGGCCGTCGCGGACATTGAAACTCGCGGCATGGAACAGTTTGCGCAGG
Organism: Gammaproteobacteria bacterium; assembly: GCA_024644505.1. Taxonomy (GTDB): domain Bacteria; phylum Pseudomonadota; class Gammaproteobacteria; order Chromatiales; family Chromatiaceae; genus JAHEHQ01. Next base: position 13,520 of record JAHEHQ010000011.1, on the reverse strand, counting down.
GCAAGGCGGCGCAGCTGGTCGCTGACCTCCGGGGAAAGAAAACCGCTGTAGTCCGATTCCGCAGTGAGACTCTCGATCGCGGGCATGTCGGCATCGGAGGGCGGCCGGGGTGCCGGGTCGGTCTCAATTTCCTGATCGGCGGTCGATACCCGGTCCTGCACTTTTTCCGCGTCAAGCTTGCGCCTGGACCAGCGCGCAAGAAACTCCTCGCCCTCCCCGGCTGCGGCCGCCGACCGGTCAGTTTTCGATGCGCTCACCTGCGCCCTCCGGCCCGTTTCCAGTCGTCGCGCCTGCGCCTGGTGCGCTTTCGCGGAACGTAGTGATCGATAACGAATCTTTCCGTCCAACGGTACAACTCAGGTGCGAGATCGACCGGAAACACATCCTCGTCGGCCTCCAGATAGGCATGGGCCTCGTCGAAGCTGAGGCTGACCAGTGCCGGAACGGGAACCCCCTGTTCATCGGACCTGACAACCACGTAACAACAGGGCCTGGCGGAAACCAGGTTGTGGTAGTAGCTCTCGCACTCGTCCGTATGCAGCGAGATCTCGAATCCGGGGTAGAGTACCTGACGGGTGTCCCCGGTCCGGTGTATCAACTTGGCACCCGCTTCCTGCTGGCCTCCACGCCGCCCGACCATGACACCGACCGCCTCCCATCTGCAGTCTATCCAGGGGTTTCCGGTAACCGGCGTCAGCTGCATGATGACAGACACGGGGAAACTGGCGGGGCTGTTCTCAGCATCAGTATGGGAATCGGTGTTGATGGCGTGTTACCCCCTCGGAGATCTCGTGAAACGCATAACTGAAGACTGAATACCTTACGATCCATACAGATTTTTGCAAATTGCATACCATGTCGATGGTTAGCCCTGTGACGTGCAGCGTTTCGAGGAGCAGCATCCGCAAAAAGGGGCGAATTCCGGCACACCATCAAAAATTATTGGGTCAAAATGTCCCGCTTGCCTGATTGGTCGGGTACACAAAGGACCAGTCAAGTCCGTTTTCCCTCTTTGTTGAAGACACCCCCAAGACTGGCTGCCGCTGCCTCAGTGGTAAAGCACCCCGGAACCTGTTTCACCCGGGCCTCCGGAGATGGCCAGCCCGACGGAACATGGAATCATTCTTGCTAGCCTCATGGGCACGGAAACCCTGATCACCTGGAGTCGTTCTATGCCCCGGCAATCCAGCCTCACCGACCGCTTCGGCAGAACGGTGGACTACGTCCGCATATCGGTGACCGACCGCTGTGACCTGCGGTGCGTCTACTGCATGGCGGAAGACGTCAAGTTCGTACCGCGGCCCCAGCTGCTGACCCTGGAGGAGATGGCTCGTATCGGTAGGGCGTTCGTGGACCTGGGTGTGCGGAAGATACGCGTCACCGGCGGTGAGCCCCTGACGCGCCGCAACGTGGTGCACCTGTTCCGGGAACTGGGACAGTTGGAGGGACTGCGCGACCTGACCATAACCACCAACGGCACCCAGTTGCATCGGTACGCCAGGGAGCTGCGTGAAGCCGGCGTGACGCGCGTCAACATCAGCATTGACAGTCTGCACGCGGAGCGCTTCCGAGCCATCACCCGCAACGGGGAACTCCATCGAACACTGAGGGGAATCGACGCCGCCCTGGAGACCGGGTTCAGGAAAGTCAAGCTCAATGCTGTGATCCTGAAAAACCGCAACCACGACGAGGTGGCGGAACTGGTGGCCTTCGCCGTCGCCCGTCAGATGGACATCAGCTTCATCGAGGAGATGCCCCTCGGCGTCATAGATGAACATGACCGGGCGGAGGCCTACTACTCCAGCGACCGGATCCTCGCAGATCTGCGCAGACACCACGAGCTGATCCCCACCACCGAGAGCACCGGGGGGCCCTCCCGCTACTACCGGATACCTGGGCTAAAAACGCGCGTGGGTTTCATCTCACCCCACAGCCACAACTTCTGCGACCAATGCAACCGGGTACGCCTGACTGCCGAGGGCCGGCTGCTGCTGTGCCTGGGTCAGGAGCATTCCACGGACCTCAGGGCTGTGGTCCGTGCCGAACCGACGGATGATGCGGCCCTGCGCGAGATCATCGTGGAATCCATGAAACTCAAGCCGAAAGGCCATGATTTCGACCTGTACACCCGGCCGATCATATTTCGCCACATGAACACCACGGGCGGCTGACAGCGTAGACCAGCCCTGGGGAGGTATTTGGATTCAGTCCTGAAACGGGAAATTAGAGTCAACATGGACAGCTCAACAGCCAAAAGTCTGAGACTCCCGGAAATGACCAATGCCGGCCTGCAGGCCGCCGCACCGGTCATGGCCGTGGACGAGTTCGGGCAGGTCCGGGAAGGGCACATCGCCGAGGAGCGGGCCCTGACCCTATACCTGAACAATCGGGAGATCGTAACCCTGATGACCCTGGGCACCCAACCCGAGCTGCTGGTGCTGGGGTGGCTTCGCAACCAGCGGCTGATCCGGTCCATTGATCAGGTTGAGGTGGTCCAGGTGGACTGGGAGACCGGGTCCGCCGCGGTCGCGACTCATGAACAGATCGAGGGACTCGACGAAAGACTGGGCCGCAAGACAGTCACTACCGGTTGCGGCCAGGGTACGGTTTTCGGTGGACTCATGGAGGAACTGGGGGACATCCGGTTGCCGGAAACGGCATTGAGCCAGTCCCGCATCTACGATCTGCTGCAGATGCTCAACAACCACAACCAGATTTACCGGCAGGCAGGGGCGGTGCACGGCTGCGCCCTGTGTCGTGAAGATCAGATTCTGCGTTTCGTGGAAGATGTGGGACGGCACAATGCGGTGGACGCCATCGCGGGCCACATGTGGCTCAATAACACACCTGGCGGCAACAAGCTTTTCTACACCACCGGGCGGCTCACCTCGGAAATGGTGATCAAGGTGGCGCAAATGGGGATACCCGTTCTGCTTTCCCGATCCGGGATCACCCGGATGGGCCTGGACCTGGCCCGCAAGGTGGGTGTCACACTAATCGCCCGTTCCAAGGGCCGTCATTTCCTGGTATACAACGGTGCCGAAAACATCAGCTTTGACGCGGTGCCCGAAACCGCCGGAAAACCCGGGGTGAGTGGAGATTGAGCGCCGTGCTTAATCCTCTTCGGGATACCTTCATGAGCGTCAGGCAGGTCGCGGAGTATCTGCATCTCAACGAAAAAAAGATCTACACGCTGATCAGCGAGGGTGGTATCCCCGCCACCAAGGTAACCGGCAAGTGGATGTTTCCCAGGGAACTGGTGGACCGGTGGATGCTCGATTCATCCCACGGGGGGCTGCTCACCGACCGGCTGATTATCGCCGGCAGCGACGATCCCCTGATTCACCGGCTAGTGACGGAGTTCGCCAGGGACACGGGCGTCCACGCCCTGATCAGTTACACACCGACCGGCACCCGCCTGGGGCTGGATCTGCTGCAGGCGAGAAGGGTGGATGCCTGCGCCATCCATTGGGGCCCCAACAGCGAGAGCCAAACCCGCCATCCCGCCTTGCTTCGGCAGTACGGACAACACCGCAACTGGGTGCTGATCCGTGCCTTCCGACGCGAGCAGGGAATCATGGTGAGCCCACCAGTCCTGAAACACACCGGAGATCCCAAACTGCTGCTGGATACCCAGTTTCGCTGGGCGCTGAGACAGAAGGGCTCCGGAGCCCAGCGCTTCCTGATGGAGGTGCTGAGCCGTTTCGGCACCAATGCGGGTTCCCTCAACAGTCCCGTCATCGCGCTCTCCGAGCGCGAAGCCGCCGCTGCCGTCAGCATGGACTTGGCCGACGTGGCACCCGGAGCCCGGGCCACCGCAACCGAATACGGCCTGGGATTCATCGGCTTCGGCTGGGAGTCCTTCGATTTCGCACTGCCCCGTGGAATCTGGTTCCGCCGGCTCTTCCAGGACCTGGTGATGCGCCTGAAATCCGGTCACTGCCGCGAACTGGCGGAGGAACTCACCGGCTACGAATTCATGAACTGCGGTGACCTGGTTTGGGGGGATGACTGAAGCAGTAAAACAATGGTCGTTTGTGTAGCCTGCGTTGAGCGAAGAGAAACGCGGGGTAACAGTAGACTTTTAACCCGTGTTTCGCAGGCTCAACACAGGCTACTAATCTGTCCATCAGGAAGAAGGTGATTCGCTCCAGGCCTGGGTTTTCCTTTCCAGGGTCTTTCGCGAAATGCCCAGCTGCCTGGCCGCGGCGGATTTATTGCCGCCTTTCATCTCCAGGACCCTGAGAATGTGGTATTTCTCCAACGCAGCCAGGGAGAGGTCCGGGAGCCTGCCCCCGTCATTCACCTCAATGGCCGGGGTGAGCCTTTCCAGACAATCCCCGGGCAGCACGTTCATCAGCAGGCAGCGTTCTATGACGTTCTTGAGTTCCCGCACATTGCCGGGCCAGTCGTAGCCCTTGAGCCGCTCCATTTCAGACTCAAAGAACTCCGGTGAGGGTATTCCCATATCAGATGCCAGCAGATCCACGAAGTGACGGGTCAGGGCCGGCAGATCCTCCCTATTCTCCCGCAGCGGCAGCATGCGGATGGAAAGCACGTTGAGTCTGAAATAGAGGTCTTCACGGAAGTGACCGCGCTGCACCTCCTCCCCCAGGTTGCGGTTGGTGGCGGCTATCACCCGCACATCCACGGGCGTCTCCCGGTTGGTGCCCACAGCCCGTATACGCCGCTCCTCCAGCACCCGCAACAGGTGCGCCTGCATGGCGAGGGGCATCTCACCGATTTCGTCCAGAAACAGCGTTCCCCCTTCGGCGTAACTGAAAAGCCCTTCACGGGACTGGGTGGCCCCTGTGAAGGCCCCCTTGGCGTGGCCGAACAGCTCACTTTCCAGGAGCTCCGCGCTTATGGCCCCGCAGTTGATGGGAACGAAGCTTCCGGCACGCCTGCTCCAGCTGTGAATGGCGCGGGCAGCCAGTTCCTTTCCGGTTCCCGATTCCCCCTCCAACAGCACGGTGGACGGCATCGGGGCGACCCGCCGCATCAGGTTGCAGATCCGCAGAAACCTGTCGCTGCCGCCGATCAGGCCGCCGTTGCCGCGACACTGCTCCACCTCACGCGTCAGTTCGAGGTTTTCCCCGGTTATCTGCCGTCGCCCCATACAACGGTTGACCGCCGTCAGTATCTGCTCCATGCAAAAGGGTTTCACGATGAAATCCTGCGCACCCAGCCTCAGGGCGGCGATCGCGGTATCCAGATCGGCATCGGCGGCGATGAAGATGAACGCCGCGGAGCGGCCAAGTTTTCGCAACTCCATCAGCCACTCAATACCCGATTTCCCGGGCAGCTGAATGTCCGAAATGATCAGGTCGAAATGACAGCGCCGACGCAGGGATTCAGCCTCCTCCACGTTCTCCACCAGTTCCACGAGCCCGAAATGCTTGCTCAGTCCCCGACGCAGATATCGCCGCATCTCCGGCTCTTCGTCGACAATCAAAAGGGATTTGAGTCGGTTATGAGCAGTTCGATGGGGCAGCCCTTCCGGCTCGTCATCCGGTAGCAAGGCACTCGTCACTGTCATTGAATCCTCCGGCGCTTTTCGGTACTCCGTCTCTATCGTGATTTATCATTATGGAGGACCAGGCTGGTACTATTTGTCAATAAGAACTCTGTGGAGATGAGACAATTTTACCCATCTCTGTGGCCTGAAATCTCAGACGATCCCGTGCCCGGGTAAGAAACTGTGTAAGAATAACGGTATTCTACACCGACTTTTCCACACAGTATGTATCCCAATTCGGCTAACAGGGGTTAAAGCGCCGACTTGGCATTGCTCTTGCTTTTTCATCTGCCATAAACGTCAAGGGGGGTACTGCCATGATTCGTCCTTCGCGGACATTGGTTCTGTTGTCGCTGTTGCTTGTCACGCCACTGATCTCCGCCGAGGTTCAACGGACGCTGCGCATGGCAACCACCACCAGTACAGACAACTCCGGGCTCCTCGGGGTGTTGCTGCCGGCCTTCGAAAAAGAGACCGGCTACAAGGTTCATGTCATCGCCGTGGGCACCGGCAAGGCATTGCGCATGGGGAGGGACGGTGACGTGGACCTGGTGCTGGTGCACGCCCCCGGCGCGGAAAAGGCATTCGTCGAACAAGGGCATGGCGTGGACCGGCGCGGCGTGATGTACAACGATTTCGTCATCGTGGGCCCAGCTGGGGATCCCGCAGGTATAACCGGCAGCACCGATGCCACCGACGCCCTCGAAAGGATCGCCGGGAAACGCGCCCTGTTTATCTCCCGGGGCGATGACTCCGGCACCCACAAAAAGGAGTCAGGCCTTTGGCAGTCGGCCCACGTCAAGCCCCGGGGTGACTGGTACCGCGAAGCAGGTCAAGGCATGGGCAAAGTGCTCCAGATGAGCGGGGAACTCGATGCCTACACCCTCACTGACCGGGGAACCTGGCTGGCCTACCAGGTCAAATCCCCGCTGAAGGTCCTGTTCGAGGGCGACCCGAGGCTTTACAACCCCTACGGCATCATCGCCGTCAATCCCGGACATCATCCCGATGTGAACTTCGAAGGGGCCACGCGACTGATTCGCTGGATCACATCACCCACGGGGCAATCTCTCATCGGAAGCTTCGAGATAGCCGGCACCCCGCTGTTCACCCCCTCGGCCGACGCCGAGCTGGCGGGACACTGAGCCGGGTCCCGGGTGGGAATTTCCTCACAGGATCTGACTGCCGTCATTCTGGCCGGTGGGCGCGGCCGCCGCATGGGCGGTTCGGACAAGGGGCTGGTTGAGCTGGAAGGCCGGCCTCTGATAGCCCATATCCTGAATGCGATCGCCCCACAGGTCGGTACAGTCCTGATCAACGCCAATCGAAATGCCAAACAGTACGAGGCACTAGGATACCCGGTGGTCAGCGACACCCTGGATGGCTTTCAGGGCCCCCTGGCGGGATTCGCTTCCGCAATGGCGGCTGCCACCACCCCCTACATTCTGACGCTTCCCTGTGACGGACCCCTGGTGCCGCCGGATTACGCCGCCAGAATGATGGATACCCTGGAGATCCCGGGAAGCGAGATAGCCGTGGCCCATGACGGGAATCGCATGCAGCCTGTGTATGCCCTGCTGCCGGTGAGACTGATGGCCGACCTGGAAGGGTTTCTGGCTCAGGGCGACCGCAAGATCGACCTGTGGTATGCAAGGCGTCGGACAGTCCTGGCGGATTTTTCCGATCGGCCGGACACCTTTCGCAACATCAATACGCCGCAGGATCGGGATCAACTGCAAAAGGAGGGTGCCATATCATGATCCAGTACCCATTGCCTGTCCTGGGTTTCTGCGCCTACAGCGGAACAGGTAAAACCACCCTGCTGACCCGGCTGATCCCATTGCTCAAAGCCCGGGGGCTGCGCATTGGTATGGTAAAGCACGCGCACCACAGCTTCGAGGTGGACCATGCGGGCAAGGACAGCTTCAAACTGCGTGCGTCCGGCGCCGAACAGGTGCTCGTTGCCTCCCGCGATCGCATCGCCTGGATCAGGGAAACGCCGGAACAGCGACAGGAACCCGCGCTTGGCGACATTCTAAACACCCTTGACCCCGGTTGTCTCGACCTGGTTCTGGTGGAGGGCTTCAAGCGGGCACCCATCCCCAAGATCGAACTGCACCGGCAGAAACTGGGGAAACCCCTGATCCACCCCCGGGACCCCAATGTCATAGCCGTCGCCACCGACTCACTCCAAACCGAACTGGTGGGGGACGTCTGCAGACTGGACCTGAACCGGCCGGACGAGATCGCCGGCTTCATAGCGCAGAGACTGCTCGATCAGGAAGGCCTGAAAGCGGGCACCCGGCATCTGCGCGCGCTGGTATGACCGGGCTCTTCCCTCCACGACCCTATCTGGGCGTCATGCGATAGCGCACGATCCGGTTGTTGTAGGTATCGGAGAACCACAGGTCGCCGCCCCGGATCTCCACACCTTCGGGACGGTCGAAAACCCCGGACTTCCCGCCGCCCAGGACCTGCACGAGTTCACCCTCCGGTGAGATCACCTTGATGCTGTTGCTGTACTTGTCGGCAACGAACATGCGGTTGAGCTGGTCGAAATCCACATATCTGGGTCCGCTGAAATCAAACGGTGTACCGGAGACGATCCGGACAACCTTCAGATTCTCGTCGAGCTTAACCATACGATTGTGGTTGGCGTCCGCGACCCAGATCCCCCCCTCCCGATCGAACTCCACATCGTGGGGGGCCGAAAAACCTTTCTTTTCGGCAACCACTTGGCCTTCTCTATAGACTACGAGATTCCCGGAACCGGCCCCTGTTGCGAACACCCGCCCGTCTTCATGAACCGCCACCCCCTCCGGACTCAGGATACGCTCCGAAATCTCCCCGACGAGACTCAAATTCATGTCCTTAAGCTCAAAGACAGCAATTCTGTTGTTGCCCGTATCTGCAACGATCAGACGGCCGTCCCTGTCGAAACAGACATCGTGGGGTGCAGAGACCAGGCCCTCACCCAGCGTGGCCCGGCGTTCCAGTGTGAGCGGGTCGAGTACGACGATCCGGTCATTGCCATTGTCCGCGACGAACAGCAGACTGCCGTCGGGTGAAAGCACGATATCGTGGGGCTCGCTGAAATCACGGTTGCTCGACTGGATCTGGCTGAGTACCGGTTCGCCGGATACCGTCGCCGGAGCGGGAAGGGCCTGGATGCCCAACAGCAGCACGATCAACGAGATAACTGACAGACGTTTCATAGATGGGTCTCCGTTATTGGCTGGCATCCCTGATCAGGCGCCGTTTGTCCCTCAGACCCATCATCTTAACCTGCCGTTCCCTGCGCAGGGCATCGCCATGGGCCCCAACCCGCTCGCTGTGGACCAGGCACACCGGCAGCCTGCCCCGTGTGTATCTTGCCCCTTTGCCGGTGTTGTGCTGCCTCACTCTCGCCTCGATGTCCTTGGCAATCCCGGTATAGAGTGTTCCGTCGGCGCAGGCGACGATGTAGAGGTGCCAAATGGATGTTGGGTCCCGATCCATGGGTGCGGACTGATCAGCCCCGGGTGACTTTTCTTTTTTGCTGCCGCTCACTTCGCCCTCTTGCCGGGTTCTGCCGGTGATGCCGACTGAAACCGACGCAACAGCTCCAGCATCGGTGCCGCCTTATCCTGGATCTCGCGATACTCGGCATCGGGGTCGGAATCGGCAACGATGCCTCCGCCCGCCCAACAGCGGATCCTGTCGTCGGCGTGCACCAGAGTGCGAATGGCGATGTTCGTATCCATGTTCCCGTCGAAACCCAGATAACCGATGGCCCCGCAATAGAGACCCCGACGCTGGGTCTCCAGCTCTTCTATGATCTCCATTGCCCTGAGCTTCGGGGCACCCGTAATGGAACCGCCGGGAAAGCAGGCGCGCAGCAGTGACGCAGCGGTCTCGCCTTCAGCCAGAGTGCCCCGCACCGTGCTCACCAGGTGATGCACCCGGGCAAAATGCTCCACCTTGAACATCTCCGGGACATCCACGCTGCCGACGGCACATACCTTGCCCAGGTCATTGCGTAGCAGATCGACGATCATCAGGTTCTCGGCCCGGTCTTTCGGACTGTTTGCCAACCTGTCGGCAAGCATCCGATCCTCCGCCGGTTCGCTGCCGCGGGGGCAGGTGCCCTTGATGGGGCGCGTTTCCACCACCCCATGTCGCACCTGCAGAAACCGCTCCGGCGAGGAACTCATCACCCGGCAGTAAGGCGTATTCAGGTAAGCGCCGTAAGGTGCGGCATTGAGCTGCCGAAGCAGTCTGTAGGCCTGCCAGGTGTCGCCTTCAGCCGGCACACCGAAACAGCGGGCGAGATTTACCTGATAGCAGTCCCCTTCCCGGATGTAGTGTTTGATGCGGCGGATCGATTTGAGGTACCGCCCCTGGTCCATGTCGGACTCCACCTCTCCCAATACCCGGAACGCAGGACCCCGTTCTTTTTTCTCCATCTGCGGAAGTCTGGATTTCAGGAATTCTGCGGCGTCATGCATCCTTTGGGCATCGGTGCCCACCAACCAGCTGCGCCGCTCGAGATGATCCACAACCAGGGCCCAGTCGTAGATACCGACCATCATTTCCGGCAGTCCGCCCAGGTCCGGTGCAACATCCGGCAGGCGCTCCAGACGACGGCCCAAGTCGTATCCGAAGCAGCCTATGGCGCCGCCAGAAAAGGGGATGTCGTCCGGTCCCTGTACCCTGGGACCCAGGGCTTCCTGCACCAGCGTAAAGGGATCATCCAGGGACAATCGGATTTCACCGGACCGACGTATCTCTGTCTGTTGCCCGCGGGTGATCAGGACAGTCCCGGGATCCGCGCTGAGGATATCGTAGCGGCCCTGATCGCATCTGGGGCGTCCGCTGTCGAGGAACACCGACCAGGGACGTTTCCGTATAAGTGAAAACAAGGTGGCACTGTCTTCGTAATAGGGAAAATCGCGAATTTCAGGCGAATTCAAAGCCGTACCTTTATCAGGTAAATCGTTTTGTGGTTGTAGCCGAAGAGTTCCATACCCCGTTATTGTAAATTTTTTAGCGGGGTAAAGCGTCACAGGCTGGATAATTAGTCAGGAGTTTTTAAGCTAATGCGTTGAGGTACGAGACGTGGGGAAATCGTGACCAGGGTCACCCGTGTTTCGCAAGCTCAACACAGGCTACAATGCGTTACGAATACGAGGCGGGAATAGTCCATTATGCTGCCAAACTGAACACCTGACATATCAATCTATGCCCACACACCGTAAAAAACGCGGCCAACCCCGCGGACGCGCTGTCGATCAGGCAGCGCTCGCCCGGGTCCGCGAACTGCTGGGCGATGCACCGCGCCGCCGCGACCTGCTGCTGGAGCACCTGCACCGGATCCAGGACAGTGAAGGCTGCATAAGCGTTTCGAACCTGGCGGCACTGGCCGGGGAAATGCGGCTTTCCGTTGCCGAGGTGTACGAAGTGGCCAGCTTCTACCACCATTTCGACCTGGTCAGGGAGAGCCAATACCCACCGCCGCCCGTCACGGTGAGGGTGTGCGATTCCCTGGCCTGTGCCATGGCGGGCGCAGAAACGCTCCTGGAAGACCTGGAGTCCGCCCTGGGTGACGGGGTGCGCATGCAAAGGGTGTCCTGCGTGGGGCGCTGCGCCGAGGCGCCGGTTGCCGTCGTCGGCATGAATCCGGTGGGCGGGGCAACGGCCGATGCCGTCCAATCCCGGGTGGCGGCAGGGGAAGTCCTGCCCGAGCTTCCCGCAGGCATAGATTACGATGCCTACCGTGCCGCTGGTGGATACCGGCAGCTGCTTCGGGTCGAGCAAGGCTCTCTTCCGGCGGACAGGGTGATTCAGACCCTTGAGGACGCCGGACTGCGGGGCCTGGGCGGCGCCGGCTTTCCCGCGGGCCGCAAGTGGCGCATAGTCCGGGACCAGCCTGGACCCCGGCTCATGGCGGTCAATATCGACGAGGGTGAACCCGGCACCTTCAAGGACCGGCATTTTCTGGAGCAGGACCCCCACCGCTTTCTGGAGGGCATGCTGATCGCCGCTCGCGTGGTCGGTATTGAAAAGATCTATATCTACCTGCGCGACGAATATGCGGGCATCCGCGGAATGCTGCAGCGGGAGTTGAAGCGGCTCCTCGCGGACCCGCCGTATGACATGCCGCCCGTGGAAATGCGCCGGGGCGCCGGGGCCTATGTCTGCGGCGAGGAATCGGCGATGATCGAATCCATCGAGGGGCGGCGGGGCATGCCGCGGCTTCGCCCCCCCTACGTGGCCCAGGCCGGACTGTTCGGCAGACCCACTCTGGTGCACAACATGGAGACTCTTCATTGGGTGCCGGACCTGCTTGAACAGGGATCGGAATGGTTCACGAGACAGGGACGCCGTGGCCACAGCGGTCTGCGCGCCTTCTCGGTCAGCGGGCGGGTGGCCCGTCCCGGGGTTCACATGGCGCCGGCGGGTATCAGCCTGCGGGAGCTGATAAGGGAACATTGCGGGGGAATGCAGGAGGGTCATGAGCTGTACGCCTATCTTCCGGGGGGCGCTTCCGGCGGCATTCTGCCCGCTTCGCTCGCGGACATTCCCCTCGATTTCGACACCCTGAAGCCCCATGGGTGCTTCCTGGGTTCGGCGGCAATCATCGTGCTGTCCCAGCGGGACAGCGCCCGTGAAACCGCCGTCAATGCCATGGGATTCTTCGCCCGGGAATCCTGCGGACGATGCACGCCCTGCCGGGTGGGGACGGAAAAGGCGGCACTGCTGATGGAGCAGCTGGAATGGGATCGGGACCTGCTGGAGGAACTGGCATCGGTAATGACTGACACCTCCATCTGTGGTCTGGGCCAGGCCGCGCCGAACCCCATGCTCAGCGTCCTGAAGTATTTTCCGGACGAGGTGACAGGTGACTGACCGACCTGAAGACGTCGATCGGGTCCGGTTCACCCTGGACGGCAGGCCGGTCAGTGCCCGACCCGACGAGAACCTGCTGGAGATCGCGCATCGGGCGGGCGCGGAAATTCCCCGTCTCTGCTACATGCAAGGACTGCCGGCGGACGGCAACTGCCGGGCCTGCGTGGTCGAGATCGAGGGCGAGAGAGCGCTGGCCCCCGCCTGTTGCCGACCCCCCCTGGAAGGCATGGTGGTGAACACTGCCGGTGACCGCCCGCGCCGGGCCCGGAAGATGGTGATCGAACTGCTGCAATCCGACATGCCCGAAACCCCTTGTATACCGGGAAACGAACTCCAACGATGGGCGGACAAGCTGGCTATGGGTGCCCCCCGCTTCCCGGGGCGCCGACAACCGCCGCCGGACGACTCCCACCCCGCGATCTCGGTCAACCTGGACGCCTGCATCCAGTGCACCCGATGTCTGCGGGCCTGCCGGGACGCTCAGGTCAACAACGTGATCGGCTACGGCGGGCGGGGATCCGCATCCCACATTCTCTTCGACGCCGACGACCCGATGGGCGAAAGTTCCTGCGTCGCCTGCGGTGACTGCGTGCAGGCCTGCCCCACGGGGGCCCTGACGCCAGCGGCGATCATGGGCCCGGAGACGACCGACAGGCAGGTCGACTCCCTGTGCCCCTACTGCGGTGTGGGTTGTCAGCTCACCTACCACATCAGGGACGACCGCATCCATCATGTGACCGGGCGCGACGGCCCCGCCAACCGGGGCCGTCTCTGTGTGAAGGGACGTTTCGGGTGCGACTATGTCCACCACAGTCATCGCCTGACGGTGCCGCTGGTGCGCCGCGACGGTGCCCCCAAACTGGCGGCCCTGGGACTCAATCCCCATGACCCGTTCCAGGGGTTTCGGGAGGCAAGCTGGGAGGAGGCGCTGTGCCTGGCAGCCGCCGGCCTGTCCCACATCCGCGATCGGGATGGCCCTGGTGCCCTGGCGGGATTCGGCTCGGCCAAGGGCTCCAACGAAGAGGCCTATCTTTTCCAGAAGCTGGTGCGCACCGGCTTCGGCACCAACAATGTCGACCACTGCACCCGCCTGTGCCACGCCTCCTCGGTGGCC
>JAHEHQ010000209.1 GCA_024644505.1 Gammaproteobacteria bacterium | reverse complement strand
TCATGACCGGAGTGATGTTGTCTGACACTGCCCTCTAAAAAAAGGGGCAGCTACTCAATTGCGCATGTGGCCGTGTTCTGCACCGCGAACCTCAATCGATAGAGACTAGAGTTGGTTGAGTATCAAGCACGCTGTTCACTTTTTTCACGACTGCCTGAGTATTGCTCATCTCCGTTGATTCCACACGCGCGTTTTTTCTGTTCCTCGAACATCGATCTGGCCGCTTTCTCATCTCCTTTGTGCGCCCCCTTTGTCTTGCCCAGTGCAATGACGCCCAGAACCGGCAACGGATCGATGAAGTGCCAAGAAAAACAAACTAAAACACTAGGTTGCGCTCAGCCCAAACTTCATGTGTTATTGCACAATTGGGAATGCAGGCCGGGGAGCCGAAAGCCCATTAAAAAATAAAAAGCATGTAATCAAGGGTTGATCCCACAGAAACAGACAGGAATCCGCCGGAAAGACCGGTGCAGACCTAACCTTTGTGGGCACTCACCAGAAGAACCTGGTGCAGGTCATTCTGGTCAGCATTTTAAGACGTATATTGCGCACAGCTTAAAGTAATCATACTGGTGGTGCCCATTGGAAACCGCTGCTAATTGTCGACTATTAAAAGGCGAAGTCATCATGAATTGTCCCCAGCTTCTACAGCATGTGCAGACTTAGAAGACAACAGGGCCACCAACAGAAGAGCCCATTGCATCTCGAGTTTATAATTTTCTCTCGAAAAATCCTGTTTCACACGCAGGTGGGCGGCGGAAATGGTCGCACAGAAGCTTCGTTCCACATCTCGGTTAAGTCAGGAGGCGGATCATGAGTACAAAGAAGGAAGGCGAAAAAGGATCAGACAAAACGAAACTCAACACCCCTTTACTGGACGAACTGGAAAGCGGACCCTGGCCAAGTTTCGTAACCGATCTCAAGAACTGGTCCAAGAAAAAGCCGGCGGTGGCCCAGCTCCTGAATCAGCTCGAGGACTCCTACGAAACCAAGTGGAACTACTGGACGGGAACCGTTCTGAACGTTACGGGTTATGGAGGCGGAATCATCGCGCGCCTATCAGACAAGGCGGAGGAGTACCCCGATCTCGCGGAGTTTCATACGATTCGTGTACTTCCCCCGGCGGGTTTTGTCTATTCGACCGAAAGGCTGCGTAATCTATCCCGGATCTGCGAACGACACGGTGCGGGCATACTCCAGCTGCACGGTCTGACTGGCGATATCCTCGCACTGGGATTCGACAACAAGGGCAGCAGGGCCGCGAGTGAAGACCTGATGGCCAACGGTTGGGATTTGGGGGGGTCCGGTGCGGCACTGCGCAGCCTGCAATGTTGTGTCGGCCAGGCCAGGTGCGAAATGGCCTGTTTTGACACCATGAAAACCACCCGCTTTATCACCAACCACTATATCTCCTTTCTCCACCGCCCGGAGTTTATGTACAAGTTCAAGATCAAGATCTCCGGCTGCGGCAACGACTGCTCCAATGCCATGATCAGCTCCGACATGCCCATTATGGGCACCTGGCGGGGTGCGATGCAGATCGACCAGACAAGGGTGGCCGAGTTCATCGATGAGAAAGGCTTGGAGCACCTGATCGACAACGTTATTACCCGCTGTCCGACACGCTGCAACTCCCTGAAGGGCAAAGAACTGGTGGTGGACAACGACGACTGCGTGCGCTGCATGCACTGCCTCAATGTCATGCACAAGGCTTTGAAACCGGGTAAAGAGCGCGGCGTTACGATCTGCCTGGGGGCCAAACGCACCCTGAAGATCGGCGATACAATGAGTTCGGTCATCGTCCCTTTCATGCCGCTGGAGACCGAGGAGGACTTCGAAAAACTCACCGATCTCATCGATCAGATCTGGGAGTTCTGGAACGACAACGCCATGGATCATGAGCGCATTGGCGAGTTCATCGCGCGGGTCGGCCTGGGGGCCTTCATTGAAGGTGTTGGCCTGGAGCCGGATCCGAGAATGGTGAACGAGACGCGCACCTCCCCGTTCATTAAATTTGAGGAGCTGGCACCTGGCCGGCTTGAGGGTGAGCAGAAGCAGGAGCCCACGGTCTGGCAACGGGAATCCGAGTCCAGCGAGTCCTCCCCTTAGCCGACACCGACGCTGCTCTGCAGCCTGAAAAACACTGAATTCAAGAATTTGAGGGGATTGAACCATGAGCGAAAAAATGGCACCGCGGGACCAGGGCGTACCTGACCATTCGAATCTTCTGCACCCGGGTATGGCGCGGAACTACGGCAAGTGGGACTATCACGAGCGCGTTCGACCAGGGGTCTTGCGCTACGTGGCGGAGAGCGGAGAAAGCTTATACATGGTGAGGGCCGGCTCTCCGCGCACCATGAGCCCGGAGACGATCGAGAAGATCTGTGATATCGCCGATCGTTTCTGCCAGGGCTTTCTGCGTTTCAGTATGCGCACGAACGTGGAATTCATGGTGGAAGAAGCGGAGCAGGTGGAGCCGCTGATCGAGGCGATAAAAACAGAGTTGGGATTCCCCGTCGGCGGCACCGGCCCATCGATCTCAAATATCGCTCACACCCAGGGTTGGCTGCACTGCAACCTGCCCGGGACGGACGCAGCTGGTACGGTCAAGGCGTTGATGGATGACCTGATCGAAGAGTTCGAGAACGAACGTTTTCCCAATCGAGTCAAAATCGCGACCTCCTGCTGCCAGATCAACTGCGGCAGGCATGCGGATATCGGCATTATCGTTCAGCATCATCATGCACCCCGCATAGACTACGATAATATGAAAATCTGCGATCTGCCCAAGGTCGTAGCCATCTGCCCGGTGGCCGCTATTCGACCCAAGGTCGTGGGCGGTACGCCCTCGGTAGAGATCGTGCAGGAGAAGTGCATGTACTGCGGGGCCTGTCACGGACAGTGCCCGAGTATGGAGATCCGCGACGCTGAAACCGATACGCTGTCCATTTGGGTGGGTGGAAAGGGTGCCAACACCCGCGGCGGGCCCTCGCTGATGAAGCTGGCCGTGTGGGGACTGCCCAACAACCCCCCACGCTGGCCCGAAGTCTCAGACGCCGTGCGCAAGATATTGGAAGCGTACAAGGAAGGCGGCAAGGACTGGGAGCGTGTCGGCGAGTGGATCGAACGTATCGGTTGGCAGCGGTTCTTCGAGAAGACCGGTTTTAAGTTCACCAAGTACCATATCGAGGATGGCCCGAATGCCATGTGGACCTATAACCGGTCGACACAGGTCCGGATTTAGCGACCCCAGTCAGGAACACTCAAAATTAAGAGGGACGAGGGCTATGCAAACTACCATCTTTCGTGACGGGCTGTCCCGCGCAGAGGTAGAGGCCACGCTCAAGAATCACGAACTCGAGGAAATCGTAGTCCGCAACGGCCACAGCTGGAAGTGTCCTGTTTACACGCAACGATTGCCGCCGTGCCGCGGAAAATGCCCTGCCAGCGAGGACATTCGTGGTTATCTCACTACCATTGCCCAGGCGGATTTATTCAATCAGACGGCCGGCGAGGTGCTGGACCGGGCATGGGAAATAGTCACCGATAAAAACCCTCTGCCCGCCGTGCATGGCAGAATCTGCCCGCATCCCTGCGAGTCGGCTTGCAACCGCAAGCATATGGAAGACGGGGCCGTCGCCATCAATAACATGGAACGGTTCATCGGTGACTATGGGTTGAAGCGCAAGCTGAAGCTGAAGAAGCTCACTGACGAGGTCAAGTCGCAAAAGGTGGCTGTGGTCGGATCGGGTCCTTCCGGCCTTTCCGCTGCCTATCAATTGGCCCGCCGGGGTTATCCGGTCACGATGTTCGAGGCCTTTGAAAAACCGGGGGGAATGCTGCGTTACGGCATACCCGCTTACCGCTTGCCGAAGGATGTACTGGACGCCGAGATTCAGAACATTCTGGATATCGGGGTTACGCTCAAGTGCAACACCAAGGTAGGCCAGGACATTCCGTTCGAACAGATCCGCCAGGACTTCGACGCCGTTTACTTTGCCGGTGGGTCTCACAAGGGAGCGAACATGGACGTCCCTGGCGAGGAGTCTGCGAACATCTTTACCGCCGCCAGTTTCCTGAACCGCGTCAACACTGGCGCCCAAGTGGATATCGGTGACCGTGTATTGGTCGTCGGCGGTGGCGACAGCGCGGTGGATGCCGCCCGCGTTTCCCTGCGCCTGCAGACATTGAAGCGCGAGGAAGAGGAACTGGCAGACATTCAGGAACCCGACCAGGAAGAAATCGAGCGGGAAGTAAAAGCGCAAGTGGCGGTACAGGAGACGATCTCAGACAAAACGATGGTCGACGCGGCGCGGGCCACCAAACGGGTATCCAAGTACGCAGAAGTGGTTATTCTCTACCGCCGCACCCGGGCCGAAATGCCGGCCATTTCGGAGGATGTGGACGCTGCCGGACAGGAAGGAATTCGTATCGAGTACCTGTGTGCCCCGGTACGCTTTTTCACGGAGGGCGGACGAGCGACCGCGGTCGAGTGTATACGCATGGAGTTGGGAGCACCCGATGCGTCGGGGCGCCGCAGGCCTGTGCCGATCAAAGGGTCGGAGTTCACGCTTCCGATAGACACGGTAATGGTGGGCATTGGACAGAAACCGGACCTTGTCGGTGGCTTGGCCGTGCTGAGCAATCAATGGGGTTGGGTGGATGCCGACAGCGTCGGGAAAACCAAGCAGGAAGGGATCTTTGCCGGTGGTGATGTCTTAGGTCTGGGGATCTCCGCCAACGCCACGGGGCAAGGCCGGGTAGCCGCCCGAGCGATGGACGCCCATCTGCAGGGGAGGGCATACAAACGGCCGCATATGGGCACACCGGTGGCGCAAACCGACCTGCGTCTGGACTATTATGCGCCTGCCCCCCGTAACGAGGCACCCGAGATCGAAGCTGATGCCGCCACCGTCGGTTTCCAGGAGATTAAAGCGACCCTTAGTACCGAACAGGCCCTCTCCGAGGCGGGCCGGTGCCTGAGTTGTGGGCTGTGCAACGCCTGCGATCAGTGCCGGGTCTACTGCCCACAAGAGGCCGTCACCCGAAATCTGAAACGCCCCAAAGGTCAAGTGATGTTTACCGACTACACACGTTGTACGGGTTGCCATGTGTGCTTCGAGTCCTGTCCGACGGGGTACATTCAGATGGGCATGGGTATGTGACCGGTAATGGGTTCGCCGTCTGGCTGGAAAGCTAAATTTAAAAGGCTTGGGGTAACTGCCCACCCCCAGATATTAC
>JAHEHQ010000208.1 GCA_024644505.1 Gammaproteobacteria bacterium | reverse complement strand
GAGCGAACAGCAGATGAAAAAGCTGGGCATGGGCGCCCTGCTGTCCGTGAGCCGGGGAAGCCGCCAGCCCGCAAGGCTGATCGTCATGGAGTATCAGGGCGGCAAGCCCGGGGGGAAGCCCGTGGTCCTCGTGGGCAAGGGGCTCACCTTCGATGCCGGGGGCATCTCGCTCAAGCCCGCAGCGGCCATGGATGAGATGAAATACGACATGTGCGGCGGCGCCAGCGTGCTCGGCACCATGGCCGCCTGCGCGGAACTGGCGTTGCCGATCAATCTTGTCGGTATGGTTCCGGCATCCGAAAACCTGCCGGACGGCGACGCCAACAAACCCGGCGATATCGTCACCAGCATGTCCGGACAGACCATCGAGGTGCTGAACACCGATGCCGAGGGCCGTCTGATCCTCTGTGACGCGCTCACGTATGCCGAGAGATACAAACCCGCCGCCGTGATCGACATCGCCACCCTGACCGGTGCCTGCATCATCGCCCTTGGTGAACATGCCTCGGGCCTGCTGAGCAACGACGATGCCCTGGCCGGGGAGATCCTCGCTGCCGGCGTTCGATCCGGCGACCGCGCCTGGCGTCTCCCGCTCTGGGACGATTATCAGGAACAGCTGGACAGCAATTTTGCGGACATGGCCAATATCGGCGGGAAAGGCGCGGGAACCATCACCGCCGCCTGCTTCCTTTCCAGGTTCACCGGCAAGTTCAAATGGGCCCATCTGGATATCGCGGGGACCGCCTGGAAGTCCGGCTCGAAGAAAGGCGCCACGGGACGGCCGGTACAGCTCCTGACCCAGCTGCTGATAGCGAGGTGCGGGCAGGACAAGTTGTGACCCGGATCGATTTCTACATCCTATCCGACGGGGCCCGGGGTGATCGTTTCAGCCTGGCCTGCAGGTTGGCGGAAAAGGCCTGGCAGCAGGGACGCCGTGTCTATCTGCATACCGGTTCGAAAAGCGAATCCAGTCACCTGGACAAGCTGCTTTGGACTTATCGGGATGGCAGCTTTCTGCCTCACGGACTTTTCGGGGAAGTGGATGCCACGCTCAACCCGATCCTGATCGGGCACACCGACGATGCGGGCGACGAGCATGACGTCCTGATCAACCTGGCCGCCGAGGTACCGACATTTTTCAGTCGTTTCGAAAGGCTGGCAGAACCACTGGACAGCGAACCTCAGATCCGCCATGCCGGCCGGGAACGCTACCGTTTCTACCGCGACAGGGGTTACACTCTCAACAGCCACGATATAACAAGATGAGCCAACAGGAAGAAAACACCAAAACCAACGATCCGGGTTCCGGCGCTCCGCCTGCCGCCAGCGGGATAGGGGGCAGGGCATTGGCCTTTGCCGATGGCGGCATCCCAATCCTGCGGGACATCGTGACAGCCCCCGCACCGGAGGAAATTGATCTGGATGATCTCATCCCCGTGCCCCCCCCTGAGCAGGATCCCGGCGCAAGGTTGGAGGACATCGAGCGGCTGGTTCAGGCGGTGTCGGCAATCGCGAGCGACCGGATCATCCGAAAGCTGGAACCCCGAATCCGGAAAGAGGTGGAAAGGGCGGTGAGGTCCGCCCTTCAGGAGCTTGGGGAGATGCCTCCCATCACGAAGGAAACAGGATAACCCGCGAATTGTGGGACGGATTCTGGGCTACTCACCCTTCCACAGTGACGCTGTCGACTTTCTGAAACCCTCGGGGCAGCTTGTTTCCACGCCGCCCTCTTTCGCCCTCATAACTGTCCAGATCCCTGGCTTTCAGATTGATATGGCGTTTGCCCGAGTGTGCGGTCAGGCTGCCTCCCCGGGGTACACAGGAGATGGCGACCACGAACTCCTCCCGCGCCTGCAACCGTTTCGTCGGGATGCCGATGATCTTGTTGCCCTTCCCCCGACTGAGCGCGGGCAGCTGGGAAGCCGGGAACACCAGCATGCGGCCTTCGTTGCTGATGGCGACGACCCGATCCGTTG
Organism: Gammaproteobacteria bacterium; assembly: GCA_024644505.1. Classification (GTDB taxonomy): domain Bacteria; phylum Pseudomonadota; class Gammaproteobacteria; order Chromatiales; family Chromatiaceae; genus JAHEHQ01. The sequence goes on along the minus strand of JAHEHQ010000208.1, from coordinate 3,265 downwards.
CGGGATCATAAACCCGTGATGGGGCGAGCACCCGCGCGCCCCCGGGCAGATTGAGCAGGGACTTGCCGGCCTTGTTCTTGGTCAGCAGGTCTTTCAGCTGAACCAGGAAACCGTAGCCCGCATCCGACGCCGCCAGCAGCCACTGGTCCGGATCGCCACCCAGGACCGAGATAAAGGTTGCGCCGGCCGGCGGGGTCAAACGGCCCGTCAGGGGCTCTCCCTGACTGCGTGCCGAGGGCAGGGTGTGGGCCTGAACGGAGTAGCTGCGCCCGCTGCTATCGAGAAAGACCACCGACTGGTTGCTGCGCATTCTCGCCATGTCGAGAAACTTGTCCCCGGCCCGGTAGCTGAGGCCGGCGGGATCGATGTCATGGCCCTTGGCGGACCTTGCCCAGCCCTTCTCCGAAAGCACCACCGTGACCGGCTCGCTGGGCGCCAGTTCCAGCTCGTTAAAGGCCTCGGCCGCTCCGCGGGATACGATGGGAGAACGGCGCCCGTCGCCGTACGCTTCCGCATCGGACTGAATCTCCTTGCGGATCAGGGTCTTCATGCGCTGACGCGATCCCAGCGTCTTCTCCAGCCAGTCCCGTTCCCGGGCCAGCTCATCCTGCTCCGTCCGGATCTTTATCTCCTCCAGCCGGGCCAGCTGGCGAAGTTTGGTGTCGAGCACATAATTCGCCTGCACCTCCGTCAGCCCGAAGCGTTCCATGAGCACCGGCAGAGGCTCGTCTTCGGTGCGGATGATGCGGATCACTTCATCGATGTTCAGATAGGCGATCAGCAGACCGTCCAGCAGGTGCAGCCGGTCCCGCACCTTGCCGAGGCGGTGTTCCAGACGGCGGCGGACCGTCTCATAGCGGAATTTAAGCCACTCCTCGAGCAGATCCCTCAGATTCTTCACCTGGGGGCGCCCGTTGAGCCCGATGACGTTGACGTTGACCCGGTAACTGCGCTCCAGGTCGGTGGTGGCGAAGAGGTGGGACATCAACCGTTCCACGTCGATGCGGTTGGAGCGCGGCACGATCACCAGCCGGGTCGGATTCTCATGATCGGACTCGTCCCTCAAGTCCTCCACCATGGGCAGCTTCCTGGCCTGCATCTGCTGGGAAATCTGCTCCAGCACCTTGGCGCCGGACACCTGGTGAGGCAGCGCATTGATCACGATGTCGCCCTGCTCGCGCTCGTAGCGTGCCCGCATCCGGACGTTGCCGACACCGCTGCGGTACATCTTCAGCAGTTCATCCCCGGGGGTGATGATCTCCGCCTCGGTGGGATAATCAGGCCCCTTGATGTGCTCACACAGCTCCTCCAGGGTGCTTTTGGGGCTGTCCAACAGCCGAATGCAGGCACTCGCCACCTCCCGGAGATTGTGGGGCGGGACGTCGGTGGCCATGCCCACCGCGATCCCGGAGGCGCCGTTGAGCAGCAGATTCGGCAGCCGGGCAGGAAGCATCCGGGGCTCATTCAGGGTGCCGTCGAAATTGGGAGACCAGTCCACGGTTCCCTGGCCAAGCTCTGAGAGCAGCACCTGGGCATAGCGGGTAAGGCGCGCCTCGGTATAGCGCATCGCGGCAAAGGACTTGGGATCATCCGGGGAGCCCCAGTTCCCCTGACCATCCACAAGGGGATAGCGGTAGGAGAAGGACTGAGCCATCAACACCATCGCCTCGTAACAGGCGGTGTCCCCATGGGGATGGAACTTGCCCAGCACATCGCCCACTGTCCGGGCCGACTTCTTGTGCTTGGAGGCCGCGGAAAGCCCCAGTTCCGACATGGCGTAGATGATGCGTCGCTGCACCGGCTTGAGACCGTCACCGATATGGGGCAGGGCGCGGTCCAGTATCACGTACATGGAATAGTCCAGGTATGCCTTTTCGCTGAAAAGCTTCAAAGGCATCCGTTCGATGCCTTCCAGACTTTGGTCGATTCCGTTGCTCATCGGGTTTGGACTGCTCTGGTGAGAAATGCGGAAAGGTCTGTCATTCGTGGGCGATCGGCTTCTCGGAAAACAGAAAATCCTTCAACTCCCTGTCGAACGCCGGGTCCTGTCTGCGGATCCACTCCAGCACCATTGCCGCATGTTCTTTTTCCTCGTCCCTGTTGTGGGCCAGTATCGCCTTCAGCTCACTGTTCCTGCAGGCATCGACCCGCTGGTTGTACCAGTCGACAGCCTCGAGTTCCTCCATCAGCGAGACGATGGCACGGTGCATATCCCGGGTTTCGTCACTGAGCTCGTCGATGGGTTCATGGTAGCCTTCGTTAGACATGTTGCTCACCTTCTCAATAGTGGGTTCAGGCAAATCCCGGCAGGGAAACAGCTCGGGGAGCCCCCGCGGTCACGGGAGCGTATCATATCGGTTCCCAGCCCACTTCGGAACAGATCATGGTTCTGCTTCACTACAACAATGACAGAGACCCGGCCGCCTGGATCGAATCCCTGAAAGCGGCCGGGCCCGAGTTCGAGATCCGGCAGTGGCCCGATGCCGGCTTCCCGGGGAAGATAGACTACGCACTCCTGTGGAATCCCCCCAAGGAACTGTTTCAGGGCATGTCGGGCCTCAAGGCCGTCTTTTCCCTTGGCGCAGGGGTGGATCACCTGCTGCGGGTCCCGGGGCTGCCCCCGGATCTGCCCCTGGTGCGGGTCGCCGAGCCCGACCTGACCCACAGGATGAGCGAGTATGTGGTTCTGCAAGTGCTGATACATCACCGCAACCAACGTGCCTACGATGAGTCCCAGAACCGCCGGGAATGGCGGCCGCTGTCACAGCGCGCCGCCGCTCAGGTAAGGGTGGGCGTGATGGGCCTGGGGGTCCTGGGTCAGGATGCGGCGACCAAGCTGCACACCCTCGGTTTCCAGGTGGCCGGCTGGAGCAGGACGCCCAAAAACCTGGAGGGTATCGACTGTTTTGCCGGCGATTCGGAACTCGCAACCTTTCTGAATCGCAGCGAAATTCTGGTCTGCCTGCTGCCGGTCACGGAGCATACCAGAGGCATCCTGAATCGCGGCCTGTTTGCTGAATTGGCCAAGGGGGAAATCGGACCGGTGCTGATCAATGCGGGCCGCGGTGGCCTGCAGGTGGAGAAGGATATCCTGGCGGCGCTGGATGCGGGTACCCTCCGGGCGGCAACACTGGACACCTTTGCTCGGGAACCCCTGCCAACGGAAAGCCCCCTCTGGTCCCACCCCCGCATTACAGTGACACCGCACATCGCCGCCACGAGTGATCCCGATGCCATCGCCGCCTACGTCATCGGGCAGATCAGG
>JAHEHQ010000010.1 GCA_024644505.1 Gammaproteobacteria bacterium | reverse complement strand
GCGATTCGTTATGATGGCCGCTTCGGTGCTGATGGCCGGTATTTCGAGCGCGGCACTAGCTCAGGATAAGTTCGTGACCATCGGTACGGGCGGCCAGACCGGCGTGTACTACGTCGTCGGTCAGTCAATCTGCAAGCTGGTCAACCGTAACAGCGCCAAGACAGGGCTCAAGTGTACGGCGCCCTCGACCGGCGGGTCGGTGGCCAACCTCAATTCCATCCGGTCTGGCAATCAGAACATGGGCGTTGCTCAGTCCGATCAACAGTTCAATGCCATGGAAGGGCTGGGTGCGTTCGCGGAACAGGGACCCTGGAAAGAACTGCGGTCTGTGTTCGGCGTGCACCCCGAGTTGTTTACCGTGGTTGCGCGGAAGGATGCAGGGATCAAGTCTTTCGACGACCTCAAAGGCAAGCGAGTCAATATTGGTAACCCGGGCTCCGGGCAACGCGCCACCATCGATGTGATCATGGAGGCCAAGGGCTGGACTAACGATGACTTTAAGCTGGCGTCCGAGCTGAAATCTTCCGAGCAGGCACAGGCACTGTGCGACAACAAGATTGACGCCATGGTATTCGTGGTTGGACACCCGAGTGGTTCCATCCAGGAGGCCACCAGTTCCTGCGAAGCGGTGATCGTACCGGTAACCGGCGGTGAAATCAGCAAGCTGGTCGAAAGCAAGCCCTACTATGCCATGGGGAAGGTGCCGGGCGGCATGTATACCGGCACCGATACCGACGTCGAGACCTTCGGCGTGGTCGCCACCTTCGTCTCCTCCACTGGCTCCGACGAGGAGACCATCTACGCTGTGGTCCAGGCAGTGTTCGACAACTTCGACCGCTTCAAGGCCCTGCATCCGGCGTTCGCCAACCTGCAGAAGGAGAAAATGGTCTCGGACGGCCTTTCGGCACCGCTGCACGACGGTGCGATGAAGTACTTCAAGGAAAAAGGCTTGATGAAATGATCGCAGTGGGGGCGCGCGGGCCGTGTGTGAATGCGGTCGGCACGCCCTGACTCTGTGTACAAAGCAAAAATATAAAGTACACGTGATAAGGAGGAGGACGGGTCATGAAGATGGCACGCTTTGTTGTATCCGGGGTTCTGTTTTTCGGCTGCGCGATGTCCGCCATGGGCGCTGCGGAAGTCACGATTGGCACGGGTAGTGTATCAGGAATTTATTATCAGGCAGGAAGGGCTATCTGCCGTCTGGTGAATGCCGGAACGGACGATCATGGCATCATCTGCGGGCCCAAGACCTCACCTGGTTCCATCTACAACCTGGAGCAGATTCGAGAAGGGGGACTGGAGATCGGTCTGGCCCAGTCTGACTGGCAGCACCACGCCTATAAAGGTAGCGCAAGGTTCAACGCGGCAGGCCCCGACAGCAACCTGCGCTCCCTGTTCTCCCTGCATGGCGAGCCGTTTACGGTCGTGGCGCGTGTCGATTCTGGGATCAGGGAATTTGACGAACTCCGCGGAAAACGCGTCAACATCGGGAATCCGGGCTCGGGCCAACATGCCACCATGGGGGTGGTAATGGCCGCCAAGGGCTGGGATAAGAGTGTGTTCTCCCTTGCCAATGAATTGCCTGCGTCGCAACAGTCGATGGCACTCTGCCAAAATCGGATACAGGCCATGATCTACACTGTGGGGCATCCGAATCCCTCGGTCGCACACGCCGCTTCCGCGTGCCGCGCTTTAATCGTCGAGGTGAAGGGGGCGGAGATTGATCGGTTGGTCGACAACAATCCTTTTTATGCCTATATCCAGGTGCCTGGAGGACTATATGCCGGAAACCCGGATGCGGTGGACACTTTCGGTGTAAAGGCCACGCTAGTGGCATCCAGCACCCTCGACCCGGAGACGGTTTACCAAGTCGTGAAGGCGGTGTTTGAAAATCTCGAACGGATGGGGGAAATGCACCCGGCATTTGCCGATCTGGAACCGGAGAAAATGATAAGTGAGGGGTTGTCAGCACCCCTGCATGAGGGCGCGCGCCGTTACTACATCGAGCGTGGTTGGATCACCGAGTAGGCAAGGAGTTCAAACTCCGCTGTCTGTTGCATCGGCTTTCATACAAAAAGATCAATTTCAGGAGGAAGCGCCATGACTAACGATGTTTCGAAAGACGCGTCCATGGGCGATGGGAAACCAAAAAACGACGAACTGCAGGATCTGATTGCGCAGTCCGACACTGGTGCGCGCACTCCGCCGGGGGTTGCCGGCAAGATCATATTGACAACCGCAGGTCTATGGTCGCTTTTTCAGCTTTGGATCGCATCACCATTACCTTTCATGGTTGAGTTCGGGGTATTCAACGATACTGAGACTCGGTCGGTTCATCTGGCGTTTGCCATATTCCTCGCCTATCTGGCCTATCCGCCACGCAAGAATTCGCCGCATGACTACATACCTGTTCAAGACTGGGTGATGGCGCTGGTAGGCGCGTTCTGTGCCGGTTACATCTTTTTATTCTATGAGCAGCTGGCACAGAGACCGGCAGCGCCGACAACCATCGATATTGCCGTCGCCTGCGTCGGTATGCTGCTGCTGTTGGAGGCAACACGTCGTGCACTGGGTCCGCCGTTGATGGTGGTCGCATCGGTCTTTCTGGTCTATACCTTTGCCGGCCCCTACATGCCTGCGCTGCTGGCGCACAAGGGTGAAGGGCTTGCTTCCGTGGCCAATCATCAATGGATCTCCACGGAGGGCGTGTTCGGTATTGCCCTCGGTGTTTCCACCAGTTTCGTATTCCTGTTTGTGCTGTTTGGGGCCATGCTGGACAAGGCGGGCGCCGGTAATTATTTCATCAAGGTAGCCTTTTCGCTGATGGGCCACCTGCGGGGCGGGCCTGCTAAGGCAGCGGTCGTCTCCTCCGCTATGACCGGGCTTATCTCCGGTTCCAGTATTGCCAACGTGGTGACCACGGGAACCTTTACGATACCCTTGATGAAGCGGGTCGGCTTTTCAGGGGAGAAGGCCGGCGCTGTTGAGGTGGCATCGAGTGTGAACGGTCAGATTATGCCACCCGTCATGGGGGCCGCGGCGTTCCTGATGGTGGAGTATGTCGGTATCTCATACTTTGAGGTGATCAAGCATGCTTTCCTGCCGGCCCTGATCTCTTATATCGCCCTCGTTTATATCGTGCACCTCGAGGCGATGAAGGCAAACATGCAGGGTCTTCCCAGGGCGGTTGAACCCAAACCCTGGGTGCAGCGTGTGATCGGCATTCTGACCGGTTTCCTGCTGGTGAGCGGTCTGGCCATGGCGGTTTACTACGGCGTCGGGTGGATGAAGCCGGCGTTTGGCGATGCCGCGAGTTGGATCATCGCGGTTCTGCTCGCGGTGGTCTACGCGGCGCTGATTGTCTTCGGTGCCCGTTTCCCCGAGCTGAAACTGGATGACCCGAACTCGCCTGTCACCGAGCTGCCGGAACCCGGCCCGACGGTTAAGTCCGGTCTGCATTTCCTCCTGCCGGTGGTGGTACTCGTCTGGTGCCTGATGGTGGAACGTCTGTCACCGGGGCTGTCCGCGTTCTGGGCCGCGATGCTGCTGATCTTCATTCTCGTGACCCAGCGCCCCCTCAAGGCAATTGTTCGGAAACAGGGCGATATTGGCCCACAGCTCATGGAAGGGCTGGTTGACCTGCGGCAGGGTCTGATCGATGGTGCCCGCAACATGATCGGCATCGGTATCGCGACGGCGACTGCCGGGGTCATCGTCGGCTCGGTGTCACAGACCGGAGTCGGTGCGGTGCTGGCGGATCTGGTGGAGGTGCTGTCATTCGGCCACATCCTGCTGATGTTGATTCTTACCGCCGTGCTGAGCCTGATCCTGGGCATGGGACTGCCCACTACGGCGAACTACATCGTTGTGTCGTCGCTGCTGGCGCCGGTTATCGTGACGCTTGGTACGGAAAGCGGCCTGATCGTGCCGTTGATCGCAGTGCACATGTTCGTCTTCTACTTCGGCATCATGGCAGACGTGACGCCACCCGTGGGGCTGGCCTCGTTTGCGGCGGCGGCCATATCGGGCGGCGACCCGATCCGAACGGGTTTCGTCGCCTTTTTCTACAGCCTGAGAACGGCGGTTCTGCCTTTCCTGTTCATCTTCAACACGGATCTTCTGTTGATCAACGTGGACTGGGCGCATGGGATCTTCATATTCATCGTGGCCACGATAGCAATCCTCATATTCTCCGCGGCGACCCAGGGCTTTTTTATCGCAAGGAGTCGCCTGTACGAATCGGCGGCACTGTTGCTGATCGCCTTCACCCTTTTCCGGCCCGGGTTCTGGATGGATATGCTGGTGTCACCTTATGAAGAGGCTGAGCCAACGCAACTGGTCAAGGTTGCCGCGGCGCTAAAGCCCGGTGAGCAACTGCGCCTGCGGGTTGCCGGCGTGGACGAGGTCGGGGTGCCAAGGGAATTTGTCGCCCTGCTGACCATGCCTGACGGTGCAGGCGGCCCCGAGCGCCTGGAGGCAGCCGGCCTGAAGTTGGTGGAGAGGGAGGGAGCACTCATCGTTGATAACGTGACTTTCGGCTCGGTCGCGCAAAAGGCCGGTTTGGATTGGGATCAGAAGATCCTGAAAGTACGTTCACCCGTGTCCCAGCCCCCGAAGGAGCTGATGTACCTTCCTGCCTTGATCCTGCTCGGGCTGATCATCGTAATGCAGCGCAAACGCAGGGATGCCGCTGAACCTGTTCAAGCTGAGGCATAAAGGAGAGAAACAATGTTCAAGGATATCTTACTGCCGGTTGAAATAAGCGACCCGACGACGTGGAAGAAAGCCCTCGAAACGGCTGTCTACCTTGCGCGCAACTGCGGTGCCAGGCTGCACGTGATGACGGTTGTTCCCAGTTTCGATTACCCCGTGGTTGAGAATTTCTTTCCGGTGGATTTCGAGGCCAAGGCGCGGGAGCAGGTGAACAAGGAACTTCATGCCTTCGTCGCCGAACACCTGCCGGAGGACATTTCCGTGCAGACGATCATTGCTGTCGGTTCGATCTACGAACAGATTCTCGAAACCGCCAAAGAGATAAAATCCGACCTGATCATCATGACCCGCAAGGGGGGACCCCGGCGTCATTACCTCCTCGGGTCCAACGCCAACAAGGTCATTAACCATGCGGAGACCGCGGTGCTGGTCCTGGAATAGCGGCCGAAGCGTCACTGTCAGCACGCGGGCCTGATACTGAAGGTTTGATGAGAGCTTCTCAGCGATGAATGAAATGAAGGTATTGGATCGCATTAAAACCAGAATCGGGGCAGATCAGAAAAACCTGGAGAACAATCTCGCCTGGTTGAATGAGGAGATGCACCGCTATTTCTTCAGCTTCAACAAGGACGACGCCGAAGCACTCACGCTGCTTGCGATAAACCTGCACAGGATGGACGAATTCCGGCGCATCCAGCTTGTCAATCGGGAAGAGCGCAGCATGATAGCTCAGTTGGGAGTCCCGGGGTCTCTCTACGATGCGCTGGGCGGGTTGTGGGAGAGAGACATCTCCTACGGCGAGATAACCACATCCCTGGCCCCGCTGCCGGGCGTGAGCGAGAGACTGGAGGTATTGCGCTTCGACTATGCCCGTAAGGGGGATCGGGAGATCGCCCGGAGTGATGAGGCCGTCGTTCCGGAAGCGGTCTCGACAGCGGTGGCGGAGACCATGAGTCGCCTGTATCCGGAATTCGATATGGAGGATCTCAGCCAAATCCTCGCGATGCTCTGGCTCAATAATGAGGAATATGTCAGCCTATCGCCGCCCGAGCGGGTGGCGCGTGTCATACACCTTTACTGGACGACCAAGGCCAACGACGGAGTCCATCTGAATCTGGAGCCGTTACCGAGCGCCGAGGGTTCCGAGCAGTACCGGCTGATACTCGGTATCGGCAATCCGCCTCACAAAGGTTTTCTGCTGCAGATCATGGAGGTGTTGAACCGGCTCCATGTCGAGGTGCTGCGTTCGTACTGCCTGGCGGTGAGCGACGGGGTCTATCCCTATTTTCTCTCCACCTTTTATGTGCAAATCCCGGGCGCCCGACAGCTGAGCAAGAAATCCGACGAGTATCTGCAGTTGCAGCGTGAACTCTACAACACCCAGATCCTCTCCTCCAGGTCCCCGAGCTACAGCCTGCTGGTGCAGTCAGGGCTCTGCAACGGCACGGACGCGACCCTTGTCGACGCGATGATCGGTTTCTGCCATACCAACCTGGCGCATAACCGCCCGGACACCTTCGACCTGGAAGGGATCATGCGGGCCTTTCACAACCACCCCGATATCAGCCTCATACTCGTCCGATTGTTTCATGTCCGTTTCGATCCGGAGATAATCGATCGGGACGCGCTCTATGGGGAAACACTGGAACAAACCCTGCGCGCGGTGGAGGAGTACGATACCGGCCGGAGGTTTCTCGACAGATTTCGCCGCGCTATCTTTCGTTGCGGAGTCTCCTTTATCCGCCACTGTCTGAAGACAAACTTCTTTATCCCCGAAAAACACGCACTGGCGTTCCGCCTCGATCCGGCCTATCTGGAGGATCTCGACGAGCAGTTCACCGCCGACCTGCCAAAGGAGCGACCTTTCAGGATCACCTATTTTCTCGGGAGAAACGGGTCCGGCTACCACATCGGCTTTTCGGATATCGCCCGGGGCGGCTGGCGTACCCTCATTACCCAGGGGCGGGACGACTACATCACCAGTGCCAATACCATGTTCCGGGAGAACTATGTGCTGGCGCACACCCAGCACCTAAAGAACAAGGACATTTACGAAGGCGGCTCAAAACTGGTGGCGATCCTCAATGCCGATACGGATGTGAGCAAGGCTTCCTTACGCCAATACCTCTACAAACTTCAGTTCGGATTCATCAATGCCTTTCTTGATCTCTATGTAACCGAAGGGGGCCGGGCGTCGGACGCCCGCGTGGTGGATTACTATGGCCAGGATGAACCCATCGAGTTGGGGCCCGACGAGAACATGCACGACGAGATGGTGGAGCTGATCGCGACCCAGGCGGTAAAGCGGGGCTACCTGCTGGGCAAGGGCGTCATCTCCAGCAAAAAGATCGGCATCAATCACAAGGAGTACGGTGTCACCTCGATCGGTGTCGTGCGCTTTGCCGAGGTGACCATGGAGCACCTGGGTATCGACATGCACACCCAGCCCTTCAGCGTGAAATTCACGGGAGGCACCAACGGGGATGTGGCAGGCAATGCCATGAGGCTGCTGCTGGCACGTTGCCCGCAGGTTCAGATCAAGCTGGTCATCGATGGCAGCGGGGCGCTTTACGATCCCATGGGTCTGAACCGGGAAGCGCTCACCGCGATCGTCCTTAAAGCGGACCTGGAAGCCTACGATCCCGCCGCCCTCAATCCGGGAGGCTATCTGCTCTACCGGCGACAGACCCGCAACGATGGCATGCGGCAGCTGTACAGGAAGGTGTTGCGGACCGAAGGCGGACAGGAAGAGAGCTGGATGTCCAACGACGAATTCTATCGGGCCTTCAACAACCTTCTCTTTCAGGTCTCCTCCGATCTGTTCATCCCGGCCGGGGGGCGACCGGAGACGATCGATGCGGATAACTTCCACAACTTCTTCGACGCTGCGGGGAACCCTTCAGCCCGGGCCATCGTAGAGGGTGCCAACTCGTTCATCACTCCGGAAGCACGCGACGAATTGCAGAAGCGGGGTGTGGTGATCATGCGCGACGCCTCGGCCAACAAGTGTGGTGTGATCTCGTCGTCCTACGAGATCCTCGCCAACCTGATGCTCAGCGACGAAGAGTTCCTCGAACACAAGGCGGAGTACGTGGCCGACGTGGTAGCTATCCTGAACCAGACTGTGGAGCGGGAGGCATCACTCATTTTAAAGCGCCACCAGGAAGCCGGCGAAGCTTTGAGCTACACCGAGCTGTCAGGCCACATCAGCCGCGAGATCAACGCCAACTACGCCCAGTTTTTCGAGTATTTCGAGAATAACCCGGATCTATGCCTGCAGCCGGACTACGAAAACGCCCTCCTCCACTCCATGCCGCAGATGATCCGCAGCAGCAGCGTTTATCGGCAGCGGGTGAAAGATATTCCGGAAAAAGTGCGGCACGCCATCATGGCGAGCACGCTGGCCTCCTCTATGGTCTATTCAGGGGATGACAGTGCCAGGTTGGCGGCAGTCGTGGAAACGCAGCTGAAGCGTCTTCCTCATTACTGACCCGGTAATAAGATTTCTATCCATTGACCTTTCGGAACGGGGATGCCCGCTTTGCAGGATTTTCGCCTGATGCCACCCCGTACCAGACAGGCGCCGGGGAACCGGACTATACTGCCGCTGCGCCGCGCCTTTTATTAATCGTTCGCGCTTTCAGCAGGACGGAAGGATAAAACCATGTCCGACGAAATCAAACAACAGGCTCTGGATTACCACCGCTTGCCGGTACCGGGGAAGATCGCGATCATCCCCACCAAGGTGTTGACCAACCAGTTCGACCTGTCCCTCGCCTATTCGCCGGGCGTGGCCCATGCCTGCAATGCCATCGTGGACGACCCCAACGAGGCCTTCACAGTCACGGCTCGCGGTAATCTGGTTGCGGTGATCAGCAACGGCACCGCTGTGTTGGGCCTCGGGGCGATCGGCCCTCTGGCCTCCAAGCCGGTGATGGAGGGTAAAGGGGTGCTGTTCAAGAAGTTCGCCGGCATCGATGTCTTCGACATCGAGATCGACGAGCAGGACCCGGCGATGCTGGTGGATGTAATATCCAGGCTGGAACCCACCTTCGGCGGCATCAACCTGGAAGACATCAAGGCGCCGGAGTGCTTCGAAGTGGAGCGGAAGCTGCGGGAGCGCATGAAGATCCCGGTGTTTCACGACGATCAACACGGCACTGCCATCATCGCCGCTGCCGCCGTGCTGAATGGTCTGCGGCTTGTGAAAAAACGCATCGAGGAAGTCCGGTTGGTGGCCTCCGGCGCCGGCGCAGCCGGTCTGTCATGCCTCAACCAGCTGGTGGCGCTGGGAGTGAAAAAAGAGAATATCACTGTCTGTGACAAGCTGGGGGTTGTCTATAAAGGGCGCAGAGAGGAGATGGACCCGCTCAAGGAGAGCTATGCCCGGGAAACGACCCACCGTACCCTGGGCGAGGTGATCCCCGGTGCGGACATATTCCTCGGTCTCTCCGCGCCCGGGGTGCTCAAACCGGAGATGGTAGCCGGCATGGCGGAGAACCCCCTGATCCTGGCGCTGGCCAACCCGATCCCTGAGATCATGCCGGATCAGGCCAAGGCTGTCCGCCCGGATGCCATCATTGCCACCGGACGCTCCGACTTCCCGAATCAGGTCAACAACGTGCTCTGCTTTCCCTACCTGTTCCGGGGCGCGCTCGACGTCGGGGCAACAACCATCAACGAGGAGATGAAGATGGCCACGGTACGGGCGCTGGCAGACATGACCATGAAACAGGCGTCGGAGAACGTGGCCAGCGCCTATGCCGGGGAGGATCTGAGTTTCGGCCCGGAATACCTGATACCCAAGCCCTTCGATACGCGGCTGATCCTGGAACTGCCTGTTGCCGTGGCGCAGGCGGCCATGCGCAGCGGCGTTGCAACCCGTCCCATCGCGGACTTTCGCGCCTATCGGGAAAGGCTCGGTGCTCTTGTGTACCGCACGGGCAGCGCCATGCGGCCGATGTTCGACCGCGCCCAGGCGGACCCGCGCCGGGTCATCTATAGTGAAGGGGAGTCCGAATCGGTCATCCGCGCCGTCCAGGTGGTAATCGAGGAGGGCCTGGCCAAACCCATCCTGATCGGACGCCGGGACCGGATACTCGCGGCCATCGAAAGGCTCGGCCTTCATATCTCAGAGGAGCAGTTTCAGGTGATCGACCCGCGCGACAATCCGTATTACGAGGAATGCTGGCAGGCCTACCATAAGATGGCAAGGCGTCGCGGTGTCGATCCGATGGTCGCCCGCTTCCGGGTCAACGCACAGCCCACGGTGCTGGGCGCGCTCATGCTGCACCTGGGTTATGCCGACAGCATGGTCTGCGGCACGATCGGCCGCTTCGAGCGTCACCTCAAATTCGTGCTCGACGTCCTGGGCAAACGCAAGGGTGTCCGGACGGCAGCGTCTATGAACATGCTGATCACCACCAAGGCCACGGTGTTTATTGCCGATACCAACGTGACCTTGAATCCCGATGCCGAGCAGATCGCGGACATCACGCTGCTGGCGGCGGAGGCGGTCAGAAATGTCGGTATCGAACCCAAGGTGGCGCTGCTCTCCCACGCCAATTTCGGATCCCGGCAGAACAAATCCTCGCGCAAGATGGCCGCTGCTCTGAAACTGATCAGAAAACGGTCTCCCGAACTGCAGATCGACGGTGAGATGAAGGGGGACACGGCACTGCTCGAGTCCATGCGCAACCGGGTGTTCCCGGGGTCCAGACTCGAGGGCGCCGCCAATCTGCTGATCATGCCGAACCTCGACGCCGCCAACATATCCACGACCCTGTTGAAGATACTCGCCTCCGAGGGCGTGGCGGTAGGCCCTATAATGCTGGGACTGCGCCGTCCGGCCCACATCATGACGCGCTCTGCTACCATGCGCCGCATCATCAACATGACCGCGATCGCGGTAGTGGATGCACAATTGAGAGATGAGAAAGGAAGTCCCGCCGAACCTGGTGAAGCGCATAACGAATAGGCGAAAAAGTACGGCGGAACGACCGCAATAAGAGTTAACAGGTAACCCGAAGTGTCGGAAAACGATTTCACGCCGTTGCTGGTCACGGCATCAGACTGGCTGCAGGACCTTCTGCGATACATCCAACAACCCTGGTTCTTCTACCAGATTCTGATCATTGCCGCAGTCTACGTTGTGGCCAGACTGCTGCATGGGCGCATCGAATCAAGTCTGGAGGCGCGGGCAAGGGCCATCAAAGGCCACCCGGGTCTGCTGCGTTTCATCGTGGCTTTGCTGCGGCGGACCGATTGGATCCTTTTCGTCATGTTTCTGGCTGTGATACTTGTCATAATGCGCAATATCACCTGGCCCAGCCGCAGCTATCTGATCTACCTGACCCTGTCCCTCTGGATTGCCTGGCTCGCCATTTCAGTGGTGTCCCTGGTCATTCGCAATCGCGCGATCCGGCGGGTGGTGGCCGTCAGCGGATGGATCTACGTCGCACTGATCATGCTCGGGCTCACCACCGATGCGGGCGAGTTGCTCAGCAGTGCTGGCGTCTCAATCGGAGAATTCAGGATATCGGCGCTCATGGTGCTGAAAGTCCTGGTGTTCACGACGGTGACGCTCTGGCTTGCAATCAGCGTCGGGAACTTTCTGGATCATCGCATCCAGCGCTCCGAGGAGTTGACGCCTTCGCTTCGCGTGCTCATCGGCAAGGTGCTGAAGATCAGTCTGGTCGTTTCTGCCGTCGTGATCGCATTGTCCGCGACTGGGGTGGATCTCACGGTGTTCACCGTCTTTTCCGGCGCACTGGGCGTAGGCATCGGCTTCGGCCTGCAGAAGGTGGTGTCGAACTTCATCTCCGGCATCATCATCCTGCTGGACAGATCGATCAAGCCGGGCGACACCATTACCCTGGGCGAGACCTTCGGGTGGATCCGGGAATTGCGGGCACGTTTCATTTCCGTGGTCACCCGCGACGGCCGCGAATACCTGATACCGAACGAGGAGTTTATTACCAGCCAGGTGATCAACTGGTCCTTCTCCGACGACCTGGTCCGGCTCGATGTCCCCTTTGGCGTATCCTACGACTCCGATCCCCACCAGGTCAGCGCCCTGGCGATCGCTGCGGCGCAGACGGTCAACCGCGTTGTTCCTTCCCAGAAGCCGGTCTGCTGGATGACGGGGTTCGGCGACTCATCTCTGGATTTCGTGTTGCGTTTCTGGATTCGCGATCCACAAAAGGGCCTGACCAACATCCGTGGTCAGGTGCTGCTCGCCCTCTGGGACAGCTTCAAGGAACACGGCATCAAGATTCCTTTCCCCCACCGGGAGATCATCATGCAAACGCCGGTAGAGTTGTCACCCGGGCCAGATGCTATTCGGGGACAGGGAAGCGGTGCCGCCGATTCGTCAAACAAGCCCTGATCCTGAAAGTGTTCCGGCGGATAAAACCGGGAAACGTGCGAACGTCCAAACTGCACTCCCCCTGGATATTGATGTTTTACCCGGAATAGATACACAACAGTAAGGAGATCGAACAGCGATGAATACAGAAAATGGCCTGATTCACGCCATCCTGCTCGACGGCAGAGGTGGTGGCAGAATGTTAGACTGGACCGGTATCGAAGAATGGACGCCCGAGCAGGGCGTGCTCTGGATCCACCTGGACTACACGAATGCTCGGGTCGTGGAATGGCTGGACCGGGAAAGCGGTCTAGAGCCCATTGTCGCCGATTCACTGGATGACCGGGAGACCCGCCCTCGCTGCATCCCCGTTGACGATGGCCTGCTGGTCAACCTGCGCGGCGTCAACACCAACCCGGGCGCTGAGGCGGAAGACATGGTTTCCATCAGGTTGTACGCCACCGAGGCTCGTGTCATCAGCCTGCGGCGCAGGCGACTTCTGACAGCCGCGGACCTGGCGGAAGCGCTGCAACAGGGCAAGGGGCCGAAGACCAGCGGTGAACTGACGGCACAGATCGCCGATCGCCTGACCGAGCGAATGAGCGGCGTGATCGGCGAGCTGGAGGATAAGATCGACCTGCTCGAGGAGCAGATCATCCTGGGTGCCGGACAGGAGGCCCGCAGCGGTCTGCTCGAGCTGCGCCGCGAGATCATCATGCTGCGCCGTTACCTCTCACCGCAACGGGAGGCGCTGAACCAGCTGTACAGAGCGGAGAACGGCTGGATAAGCAAAGCCAACCGCCTGCTCATGCGTGAGGCGGCCGATGCACTGTCACGGTACGTGGAAGAGCTGGACTCGGCGAGGGACCGCGCCGGAATCGCCTACGAGGAACTCTCGAACCGCCTGGCCGAGCAGATGAATTCGAGGATGTATGTGCTGTCCATCGTGGCCGGCATCTTCCTGCCGCTGGGATTTCTTACCGGTCTGCTGGGGGTGAACGTGGGCGGTATACCGCTGACCGAGAACCCCTGGGGATTTCCCAGTGTCACCCTGTTTCTGGTCGTTATCACCTTTTTCCAGATCCTGTATTTCCGGCGGAGGCGCTGGATTTGAACTGGAGATTAAAGGTACCGGACCGGAAATTTCACCCTGCCCTTAAGCATTGAGAAAAGGTAAACCACCCAAATGACCGATAACGATCCCCGTTCGACTCCTTTCACACCTGAGGACCCGCCGCGCCCCATCGAGGATCGGATAGCGGAGATCCACAAGCACCTGGAGGATCAGCGCCTCGAAGGATTGCCGAGTCTCATCGAGCAGTTTTCGGACCAGGAGACCGCAACCGCAGTGGAAGCACTGCCGCTTCCCGAGCGCCAGCGTTTCTGGGAACTGGTGCCCGAAACCAGGAAAGGGGAAGTGCTGAGTAAAATGGGAGATCAGGTCCGTGCGACCTTGCTGAGCACCCTTGAAGTGGGGGAACTGGTCGCAGCGACCGCCGACATGCACACGCCGGATATCGCGGAGGTGATCGACGAGGCATCGGAAGAACAACGCGATGCCATTCTCGAGTCCCTTGCACCGGAACGCCGCGCCCTGGTCGAAGATACGCTGAGCTATCCGGAGGATAGCGCCGGCCGCCTGATGGAGCGGCAACTGGTAGCGGTCCGCGCAGACGTCAGTCTGGACGTGATCAAAAGATATCTGCATCAGCGCGGCATCCTACCCCGACGCACCACCGCTCTGATGGTAGTGGATCGTCAGGGAACCTTTCTTGGAAAGCTGCCTTTGGAACTTCTTCTGACAAAGGACCCGGAGATGACGGTGTCAGAGCTGATGGATGCCGAAGCGGTTTCGATCAATGTTTTGACCCCGCTGTCCGAGGTGGCCCAGCTGTTTCAGCGCCGGGACCTGGTTGCGCTGCCCGTGGTGGATGACAACCACAAGCTGCTGGGGCGCATCGTGCTCGACGACGCCATCGAACTGATACGCACCGAGGCCGAAGGGCCGATGATGCACATGGCTGGTCTCGAGTCGGATGAGGACCTTCTGGCACCTGTTGTCATTTCAGCCAAGCGGCGGCTTTTCTGGCTGGGCATGAACCTGATCACCGCATTTCTCGCCGCCGCGGTGATTGGGATCTTCGAGGCGACCCTGGACAAGTTGGTGGCGCTGGCGGTGCTCATGCCCATTGTGGCCAGCATGGGCGGGATTGCCGGCAGTCAGACGCTGACACTGGCGATCCGGGGTATGGCCTTGGGTCAGATCACAGACGCCAATAAACGCTGGCTCCTTACCAAGGAGATCGCCATTTCTGTGATCAACGGCCTGGTCTGGGCGGTGGTAGTGGGGATTGTTGCCTGGCTCTGGTTCGACAACGCCGGCATCTCCCTGATTCTGGGTGTGGCCATGGTGATCAACCTCCTGGTTGCGGCGGTTTTCGGACTGGCGATACCGCTGATCCTGGACCGGGTTGGACTGGACCCGGCCCTGTCGGGCTCCGTGGTGCTCACCACGGTTACCGACGTGGTGGGATTCATGAGTTTTCTGGGTCTGGCAACCCTGTTTCTGCTCTGACCCCTGCGGATACGCCAGTTGCCTGCGCTTACGACAACTGGCTGGTTTCCCATGGTGTTCAAACTGGAGCCTCCCCTCCCCCCTTCGATGCGCGGCTGACACGGATCTCCAGCGGCTGTGGGGCATCGAAGTGGACATCCCGCTGGGGAAAGGCGATCTCGATGCCCGCCTCCGCGAACTTGTCGTTGATGGCCTGGTGCAGCGCGGTGATGGTGGCCAGGCGGTTATCCATGTTTCCGAGGTAGGCGCGCAGAAACAGCGTCAGTGCATTGTCGCCGAACGCTTCGAAGGAGGCCACCGGCTGCGGGTCCTCCAGCACTTCCGGATTCTCGTTTGCAGCGTCCAGCATCAGCTGCATGGCATTGGGTACATCCGAGCCGTAAGCCACGCCCACGGTGAGCAGAATTCGGTTCACCTTGTCGGTCAGGGTCCAGTTGATCACTTCGCTGGTAATGAACTGCTTGTTGGGGATCAGCAGCTCCTGCCTCTCCCAGTTGGTGATGGTGGTTGCGCGGATGCGGATACGCGACACCTTGCCCGTGGTGTTGTTGACGGTGACCACGTCGCCCACCCGGATCGGGCGCTCGAACAACAGGATGATGCCGCTGATAAAATTGGCCACGATCTCCTGCAGGCCGAAGCCCAAGCCTACGCTGAGTGCGGCAACCAGCCACTGGATGCTGGACCACTGCAGGCCGATGCTGCTGAATGCGGTGATCAGACCGATACCGGCGATCAGGTACTGGGACAGGGAGGTGATGGCGTAGCGCGCACCCGGTTCTAGGGGCAGACGCTGCAACAGGGTGATCTCCAGGATGCCCGGGAGGTTTTTGGCCGCCATCAGGGTGATCACCACGAGGATCAGACCCGCCACCAGGTCCCCCAGCGTTACCGGTACATCTTTGGCCACGCCGTCAATGATGCGGCTGGCCTGGAAAGGCAGCTCGGTGCTGTTGAGAAAACCCAGCGCCGGCAGCAGATCGCTCCAGATAAACCAGGTGCCGATTACGGCACTAAAAAGGTAGCCCGCCCTGATAAGGCGCTTGGCCTGGTCCCCGAGCTGATCAAAATCCAGCTCCGGTATGTCCAGGGAGATGACCGGCGCCGCCTCGTCCTCGTGCTGCTCTTCCCGTTCACGCTGGGCCCGCAGTTCGTCGCGCCGGCGCAGGGCATCCTGGAGGCGCAGGCGTCGTTCGGCGACGTAGAGCGAGCGAAGCAGCAGTTCCTTGAGCAGAAACAGCACAATAAAAAACCAGAACGTGATCTCCGACTGTTCTTGCAGTTTCACGGCCGCGTATTGATAACCCAGCGCAGCGGTCAATGCCAGGGCCAGGGGCAGCAGTAAAAACAGGGGAAACCAGATGAAATGCAGCTGCACCAATACGCCCGGTTCCTCCTGCTCCCGCGCTGTGACCATCAATCTGCCCTTACTGTTCAGCAGGCGATAGAGAAACACCGCCGATACCAACATCACCGCAACAAAGGCCAGCTGGCCGAGGCCCTGAGCCGATTGAGGCACGTCGGCCCCCAGGGAGGCAGCGACCAGAAATCCCAGCGGTACCGCCACGGGAAGCAACCAGCCGATCTCCCGGGCGATGGATTCCCGAATCGGTTTCAGCCAACCAAGATGGCTGTCTCCC
Organism: Gammaproteobacteria bacterium; assembly: GCA_024644505.1. Taxonomy (GTDB): domain Bacteria; phylum Pseudomonadota; class Gammaproteobacteria; order Chromatiales; family Chromatiaceae; genus JAHEHQ01. The sequence goes on along the minus strand of JAHEHQ010000010.1, from coordinate 727 downwards.
AGGCCGTTCGGAAGGCATATCTGGCGGAGGAATCCGAGGCTGAAGAGTATCCACCCCGCCTTCGTGAAACCGATTGCCACCGTCAGGCTGAACGTCCCCGCCGTCGGGACCCGGCTCATGAGCCAACCCAGGCTGACCATCAGGAACGGCAAGGCACCCACGATCACCAGCGTCAACCCCAGTGCCTTCAAGGTCAGAAGGAACGAGTCGGTGCGTATCTTCCTGGTGTCCTCCGCGATACTGACAAGTTGGTGGATTGCCCGGCGGCGAATCGTCAGGAGAATCAGGAAAAACAGGACCAACAACAGCAAAATTCCCAGTTTATCGAAAAGCAGCGTCCAGAGGTCTTGAACCAGCTCCAGCCAGTTGGAAGGGGATAGAAACCACAACTGTACTTTGCCAAGGGCTGCCGGCCCGACCAATGTCTCGATCCCCCTGCCCGGGATCCACAGGAGCTGGTCATCGATGTAGTCCGTGAAGTCGCCGGAGAGGCTTACCAGCTGTCTTTCCGCCAGATCCAGGGAGGTGAGCTGTCCGATGTAACGTCCGTAAACCGTCTGCAGCTCCCGCAGGGACTCCCGCCGGCTAAGGGCCAGCTGGGACGCTTCGGCCAGAAGGGTTTCCCGGGCCTCCCCCTGCAGATTTGGCGGAATACCCTGACCCACGGCGGCGAGTACCAACTGGATGTCGTTGCGTTCACGCAGCAATTCGTCAATATCGATCTGCC